>DATHAN010000230.1:0-9623 GCA_035296645.1 Thermoleophilaceae bacterium | reverse complement strand
CACGAGATCTTCCACCTGCTGGTGATCGTGGCGGCGGCGGCGCACTTCGCGGCGGTCGCCTTCTTCGTGCTGCCGGGCGCCTGAGCGCCCCAGACGCGCCCGGTGCTCGCCGCCACCGCCGCTCGCGTATCCGCCGACGATCCGCTGTCCGGGCTCGAGCTCGGCGAGCGGCCGGAGCCCGAGCCGCCGGACGGATGGGAGGTCGTGCGCGTCCGCGCGGCCTCGCTCAACCACCACGATCTGTGGACGCTCCGCGGCGTCGGGATCGACCCCGACCGGCTGCCGATCGTGCTCGGATGCGACGCGGCCGGCGTGACCTCCGGCGGCCGTGAGGTGATCGTCCACGCGGTGATCTCGGCCCCGGGCGCCGCCGGCGACGAGACGCTCGCCCCCGACTCCTCGATCCTCTCCGAGCGCTACGACGGCACACACGCCGAGCTCGCCGCCGTGCCGGAGCGCAACCTGATCGACAAGCCGCCCGAGCTGTCGTTCGCGGAGGCGGCGTGCCTGCCGACCGCGTACCTGACCGCCTACCGCATGCTGTTCACGCCGGGCGCGCTGCGGCCCGGGCAGACGGTGCTCGTCCAGGGAGCGGGCGGCGGCGTGGCCACTGCGGCGGTCCTGCTCGGGCGAGCCGCGGGACTGTGCGTGTGGGTCACGAGCCGCGATGTCGATAAGCGCGAGCGCGCGCTCGAGCTCGGCGCCCACGCCGCGTTCGAGGCCGGCGAGCGGCTGCCCGGGCGCGTCGACTGCGTGCTCGAGACGGTCGGCGAGGCCACATGGGCCCATTCCCTGCGTGCGCTCGTCCCCGGGGGGACGATCGTGGTGGCGGGCGCGACGAGCGGCCCGAACCCGCCAGCCGACCTCGCGCGCGTGTTCTTCCGCCAGCTGCGGGTGATCGGCGCGACCATGGGGACGCGGGCTGAGCTCGCCGACCTCGTGCGCCTGCTCGACGCCACCGGGGTACGGCCGCTCGTCGATGCGACCTTCGAGCTCGGCGAGGCGCGCGACGCCTATTCGCGGCTGTTCGAGGGCGAGACCTTCGGAAAGCTCGTCCTGACGGCGGCTTGACGAGGGCCAGAGGGATCGCCGTCGCGAGCTCCGGCGTCCTCGCCGACTTCGCGGGGACCGAGCCTCAGGAGATGAAGCGGATGGTGAGCGGGTAGCGGTAAAGCTCGCCCTTCGACGCGCGCGTGGCGCCGATGATCACGAGCACGAGCCACGCGATGTAGACGGCGAAGAAGACCGGTATGAACAGCAGCGTGCCAAGTCCGAAGGTCACGAACGAGAAGATGAACCCGACGACGAAGATGGCGACCGCGTAGAGGAACGCCGAGATGTTGAAGTTGAGCGCCTCCTTGCCCTGGTCGTCGATCGCTGGGTGCGACTCGCGCTTGGAGAGCCAGACGACCAGCGGGCCGAGCGGGCTCGGGAGGCCGACGAGGCCGACCAGGGCCGAGAGATGCGCGGCGAGGACGAGATCGCGCGCGGACTGATCCGGGGGAGCGACCGCCATGCCCGGCTGCGGCGTCGGGGCGGCGTAGCCGGGCGGCGGCGTCGCTCCGGCGGCCGCGCCGGCGCCCGGATCGGCCACTGCGCCGGCCGCGGCGGGAGCCTCGTCGCCCCCGCTCGCGCCCGCGGGCGGCTGACCGCCCTCGGCGGCGGTCGCGGGCAGGGCGGTGCCGCACGCCGCGCACACCGCGCCCGGCACGGCGGTGACCGCGGCCCCGCACGTCGGGCAGGTCGTGGTGGCGGAGGGCTCTGAGGCGGCGCCGGCGATGGGCGCATCCTACCTCGCTCGTGCCTCGCGCCCCCGCCGCGCCGGCCCCTAGACTGCCGCCACCGTGCGCGCCCCGGTCGAGAGCTTCACCGACGAAGAGCGCGCCGCGCTCGCGCCCCACTTCACGAACCTCGACCGGCAGGTGTTCGCGCTCGTCGACCTCCCGGAGACGGTCAAGGGGGCGATGTTCGCCCGCTACTCCCGTTACCCCGGCACGCTCCGCCGGCTGTTCCTCGACGAGTTCGCCGGCGACCTCGAGGGAGGCGCCGCGCGGGCGGTGAGCGGCGCGGAGAGCGAGCGGGCCGCCGCGCTGTACGAGCGAATCTTCCTCGGGTACGGCGACGACTCGGTCGCCCAGCTCGGCGGCGCGCACCTCGCCTTCGAGTGGGTGTCGAACATCGTGACCAAGGTCCTTCAGCGCGGGCGCCTCGCCGCGTACCTCGAGCAGTCGACCCGCTACATCCCCTACGACGCTCCGATGCCCGGCGGCGGGTACCGGTACTGGCGCGACCCCGAGCTCGGGGCCGAGTACGAGCACGCGATGGACGTCCTCTTCGACGCCTACGCCGAGGCGCTCCCGCGCGTCGAGCGGTGGGCCGCCGAGCGCTTCCCGCGCCGCGACGGCGAGCCGGAGACCGCGCACCGCCGCTCGATCCGCGCCAAGGCGCTCGACCTGCTCCGCGGGCTGTTGCCCGCGGCGTCGCTCTCCCACGTCGGCATGTTCGCCAGCGGCCAGGCCTACGAGCAGCTCGTGCTGCGGCTGCTCGCCTCGCCGCTGCCCGAGGCACGCGAGCTCGGGCGGATGGCGCTCGCCGAGCTCAAGCAGGTGATACCCAGCTTCCTGGCCCGCGTCGAGCGGCCCGAGCGCGGCGGGCGCACAATCGCCCATCTCGAGGAGCGCGAGCGCACGGCCGACCGCGCGGCCGCGCGGCTCGGGCTTGACCGTGCTCGGGCAACCGAGGCCGCGGCGCCGGCGGTGCGCCTGCTCGCCGTGCGGGGGAGCGAGGACGACCTGCTCGCCGCGCTCCTCTTCGAGTCGGCGGCGACCCCGGAGGAGGACGTCCGCGCGGCCGTCACCGCCCTCTCCCCGGACGAGCGTGCCGCCCTGATAGCGGCGCTGTGCGGGGAGCGCGAGAACCGCCGCCACCGCCCCGGGCGCGGCTTCGAGGCCGTCTCGTATCGCTTCGAGGTCGTCTCCGACTATGGCGCGTTCCGCGACCTCCAGCGCCACCGCATGCTCACCGTCCAGTGGCAGCGGCTCTCGCCCGACCTGGGAGCGGCGGTGCCCGAGGAGCTCGAGGCGGCGGGGGTCGCGGACCTGTTCCGCCGCGGGCTCGAGCGCTCGCGCGCGGAGCACGACCGCCTGGTCGGGACCGGGCTCGCCGAGCTCGCGCCGTACGCCCTCTGCCTCGCCCACCGCATCCGCTACGTGCTCGACATGAACGCGCGCGAGGCCATTCATCTGGTCGAGCTGCGCGCCGGGCGCGAGGGCCATCCGAGCTACCGGGCGGTGGCGCGCGAGCTGCACGTGCAGATCGCGCGCGTACACCCGAGCGTCGCCGCCGCGATGACCCACGTCGACCGCGAGACCGAGCCACGCCTCGAGCGCATCCTCGCGGAGATGCGCTCGCACGCCCGGCGCGAGGCCGGGGCCGCACCCGCCGGCGCGCACGCCACCTGAGACCTGACCGCAACCTCCTCTACGGGAGGTTGTTATGAGGGGCGACACCCGACGAAAGGAGTCGCCCCTCATGTTGAGGGGTACGACGAGGTCGACGCCCTGGCGGGCAACGACCAGCTCGACGCCGGGCGGCCAGGGCGGGAACGACGAGGTCGACGCGGGATACGGCGACGACCGCGTCCGTGGAGGCGAAGGCGACGACCGCGTCGCCGGTCGCGCCGGGGCGGACCGCCTCGTGGGCGGCGACGGCGGCGACGACCTGCTCGGCCGAGCGGGCCGCGACCTGGTCGTCGGCAACCGCGGCGACGACACTCTCGTCGGCGACCAGCCGAACATGGGCGAGCGCCCGAGCCCCGACCGGGCGTTCGCGGGGCCGGGCGAGGACACCGTGGTCGGCGGCGACAGCCTCGACCGCCTGCACGGTGGCGCCGACGCCGACCGCGTCGCAGGCAACGGCGGCGGCGACGTCACCTCGGGCGGCGCGGGCGACGACACCTCGCGCGGCGGTCGCGGCGACGATCGCGTGTTCGCGAACCGCGGCGTCGACACGTCGTACGGCGGTGCGGGAGACGACGCCCTGTGGGCGCTCGCGCGCGGCGACGTCACCGCACTCGGCGATCCGATCGGCGACGCCCTGCACGGCGACGGGGGCGACGACCGCTTCCGTACGCGCGACGGCGAGGTCGACCGGATCGAGTGCGGAGCCGGGAACGACACCGCGCTGCTCGACCCCTTCGACGTGATCGTCGACGCGAGCACGAGCGATGCGGACGGCTCGTGCGAGCGCGTCGAACGGGCCGAGCCAAGAATCGGCGAGGACGGTCCGGAGAACGGGACCGAGAGCCCGCCGAAGGACTCGCTCACGCGGTAACGACCGATTCGCGGCCGCCGGGGTAGGCGGTCGCCGGCGACGAGCAAAGGGGCCGCTCGGCCGAGCGGCCCCGTTGTCGTCATGCGCTCGAGACCCCGCGAGCCGGGGGTCTCCGTGGGGCGCGTTCGGTACCTTGACCGCCTTGACCCCCGAACCGCTTCCCGCGGGGCGACGCATCGCCCCCTCGATCCTCGCCGCCGACTACGCCCGCCTCGGCGCGCAGCTCGCGGAGGTGCTCGACGCGGGAGCACGCTTGGTCCACGTCGACGTCATGGACGGGCACTTCGTTCCGCCGATCACGGTCGGCCCGCTCGTCGTCGAGTCGATCCGCGAGCAGGTTCACGGCGCGGGCGCGGTGCTCGACGTGCACCTGATGATCGAGCACCCCGAGTGCCAGGTCGCCGACTTCGCCCGCGCGGGAGCGGACGTGATCACCGTCCACGACGAGGCGACGCCGCACCTGCACCGTGTGCTCGAGTCGATCCGCGAGCACGGGGCACTCGCCGGCGTGGCGGTCAACCCGGCGACGCCCGCGGATTCGCTCGTGGAGGTCGCCGCGCACGCCGACCTGGCGCTGTGCATGACCGTGAACCCCGGCTGGGGCGGGCAGTCCTTCGTTCCCGGCTCGCCCGCCAAGGTGGGGCGCCTGCGCCGCCTGGTGGGCGATCGGGCGGCGCTCGAGGTCGACGGCGGCATCGATGTCGACACCGCCCCCGCGTGCGCGGAGGCGGGGGCGGACCTGTTCGTCGCCGGGTCGGCGGTGTTCGGGGCGAAGGACCCGGCTGCGGCCTACCGCGCGCTGTGCCAGGCGGTCGGGGCGGAATGAGCACCGGCTGCGAGACCGCCCACTTCCGCGCCGACGACGCCGACTGCCTCGTCGCCGCCTCGCTCGCCTGTCCGGCGTGCCTGTCGAGCCGCGTCGGGTGGGAGCTCGAGCAGCGGGCCTACGAGCCGTCGGCGCGCTGCCGCTGCCGCGCGTGCGGCCACCGGCGGACGGTCCACCTCAGCCCTGAGCAGGCGCTGCGACTCGCGCTGCACGAGCGCCGCCCGCTCGACCCGACGCCGCGACCGCGCGAGCTGGTACGGGCCTTTCTGTAGGCCGCGCCCACGGTCCCGGCGCGCACGAGCGTGCGCACGCTCGTGCAATCAGCGCCGGCGACCCCGCTTGCGCTTCGAGCGCGAGCCGGACCCGCCTCCGCGTCCGTCGCCGGTCCCGGCGCCCGCTTCTTCGGCGGCCGCCGACGGTGCGCCGTCGCCCGGCGGCCGCTCATCCTCGCCCGATCGACCGTTCTCCGCCGCACGACCGTCCGCCTCCCTGTCGTCTCCACTCGCTCGATCGTCGAGCGCCTCGCGCTGGCGCTCGAGCTCGGCATTGCGCTGCGAGACCGACGGCCAGGGCGCCGCCTCCCCGGTCTCCCACGCGCGGCCCCGTCCGCCGGGCCAGCGGTCGAGGAAGAGGGCAGCCAGCGCAAGGAGCCAGAAGAGGAACAGCAGGAAGACCAGGCCGCGGAACGGCGGCGGCGCGACCACGAGGAAGACCCCAAGCACGATGCCGAACACGCCGATGAACGCGCTTACCACCCCCGAGCGCATCGCGTTGATGCAGATGAGGCCGAGCGTCAGTCCGAGCGCGAAGTTGGCGGCGAGTCCCGCGATCCCGATCACCTGGAGCGCGGTCGATCCGCGCAGCAGCTCGCGAGCGTGGGCGGCGTTGCGCGGTGCCGAGGACGCGAAGTCCGCGGCGACGCTCAGGACGGCGACCTGGCGCCCCACCTCCGAGCCTGCCGCAACCAGCGTCCCGACCACGAGCAGCGGCAGGGCCGCGGCCGGAAGCTCGGGCCGCCGGTGCCTCGTGACCCGGTAGAGGTAGCCGAGCACGACTGCGAGGAGCAGGAAGGCGAGCGCCACGAGCGCGCCGGACACGAGCAGGTTGATCGCCTCGCGGTCGAGCAGCGCGAGCTCCTGGTCGACGCCGCGCGGGCGCTCGCGCACCGTCGAGTTGAAGTACACGCTCCCGACCACGAACAGGAGGCCGGCAAGCGCCGCGGCCGCGGCCGCGAAGCGGCCGGCCCGCGCCTCCCAGGCGAGCTGCTCCGACGTGCTCGCTGCCATGTCAGATCGTAGGGCGCGCCGAGGGGGCGAGGCGCTGGTGGATCACTTGGGTCCCTCCTCGCGCTCGGAGGTGCGCGGCGGCTCGAGCGCCGTCTCGCGCGGTGGGTAGTAGCCGTGGTCCTCGGGCTCGACGAGCCGCGACAGGCGGTCGCCGACGGCGAGGACGAGGCTGAGCCCGGGCGCCGCGAGGCGGATGAGGGACTCGACGCGCGCGCGCATGCGCCGCTGCTCGGGGGTCAGCGCGGTCATGTCACCCCACACGCCGGGGAACGAGGCCGTCGGTGCTCGAGCACGCGCACGACTATAGGGATGGGATTACGCCGGCCGGCGGACCCTACGGGCCCGCGGCGCACCTCCGGGCGAGCTCGCCCAGCGCACGGGCCACGGCGTCGGGAGCCTCGACGGGAACGAGATGCCCGGCGTCGGCCTCGTGCAGGCTCGCGTCGGGGAGGAGCTCGGCCAGCGCGTGCGCGACCTCGCGGCGAACGCGGCCGCTGCGCTCGCCGGTGACTACCGCCACTGGGGCGTCGAGCGCTCGCAGGTCCCGCCGGCCGAAGGCATACGTCGGCGCGGCGACCAGGTCGGCCGCGAGCGCGCGCCCGGCCGCCCGGGCGCCGGCCGTGCGCCCGGCCCCGAGCAGGTCGAACGCCGCCTCGCTCGCGCTCTCCCGCAGGTAGGCGTCGGCCGCGCCGGCCGCGGGATCGTCCGCCTCGCGCGCCTCGGTCTCGATCGCCTCGCGCAGCGAGGAGACGACGGCCGGACCCTCGATCGACAGCGCGAGCACCGGCGGCTCGACGAGCACCGCGCCGCGCACGAGCTCGCGGTGACGCCACAGGAGGTCGAGCGCGACGAGGGCCCCGAGCTCGTGCCCGCACACCACCGCCGGCGCGGCATCCAGTCCGGCGATGAGCGCCGCGGCGTCCTCGGCCTGCTCCGCGACCGTGCTCCCGCGGTAGGGATCCGGCGCCTCGCTGTCGCCGTAGGCGCGGCGATCGTAGGCGATCACCCGCCAGCCGTGTTCGAGCCTGCCGAGCAGCTCCCGCCACAGCCCGGAGCCGACGGCCGTCCCGTGCACGAGCACGAGCGGCTCGCCCTCGCCCTGCTCCGTGTAGGCGAGCGAAACCCCGGCGCCCTCGACGGTGCCCGCGCGCACCGCGCGGCCGGTCACCGTCCTACGGGATAGAGCCGCCTCATCGCCGGCAGCAGCAGGGAACGCGGGGCGAAGCGCCCGCCGAGCGCGGTCACGACGTTGTGCACGCCGGGCACCACCGTGCGCCTGCCCTTCTCCATCCCCTCGACCGCCGCCTGGGCTACCTCGCGCGCGGTGTCGACGAGGAACGAGGGAAGCTGGTCGAAGCTCCCGAGCCCGCCGACCTCGGCGAACTCGGTCTCCGTGAAGCCGGGGCACAGGAGGGTGGCGCTCGCGCCGGTGCCGACGAGGTCGGTGTGGAGCGCCTCGGTGAACGAGTTGACGAACGCCTTGGTCGCGGCGTAGGTCGTCTGGCGAGGGATGGGCTGAAAGCCCGCGACGGAGCCGACGTTGAGGATCGCTCCGCGCCCGCGGGCCACCATGCGCGGCGCGTAGACGGCGCACAGCCCGACGACCGCCTCGATGTTCGTGCGGACCATCTCCTCCTCGCGCTCGGGCTCCTGGTCCTGGAACCGCCCGCCGGTCCCGAAGCCGGCGTTGTTGACGAGCACCTCGACCGTCAGCCCGCGGCGCTCGATCTCGCCGACGAGCCCCTGCCGCCCCTCGCGCTCGGACACCGACCCGGCGATGGTCTCCGCCCGGGTCCCGTGGTCGCGCTCGAGCTCGCCGGCGAGCTCGCGCAGGCGCTCCTCGCGGCGTGCGACGAGCGTGACGCCGTGCCCGCGGACGGCGAGCTCGCGCGCGATCTCCGCGCCGATGCCCGACGAAGCGCCGGTGACGAGGCAGGTCGACTCGGGGACGGGCGGAGGCAGGGCCACGAGCGGAGTACACTATCGCGGCCGACTACACTGGCGGCGTGTCCTCGGAAGACCCCTTCGGTATGTTCGGCGACCCGGAGGAGCTGCGACGGCGGATGTCGGAGTTCGCCGAGCAGATGCAGGGGGCGCAGAAGGTAGCGTGGGCCGACAACGCGATCCGGATCGCCGCCGACATGACGATCGCGGGCGTCAGCCGCCTCAACCTCCAGGGCAACGCCGATGCGCAGGTGGATGAGCTGCGCCGGGCGATGGGGAAGCTGTTCCCCGAGGCGGTGACCCTCGTGCGCGAGGCGCGCGAGGGCTTCGGAACCTAGGCGCTCGCCCCGACCGAGGCCGGCGCGCGAGCTAGCCGCCGTGGTCCGCGGGTCGCACGAGCGCGACCTCGCCGGCGTGGAGCTCGAGCTCGCCCGCCGCGGTCTCGACGCGCAGCGCGCCCGACGCGGCGATCCCTCGCCCGAGTCCCTCCCCGCCGTCCCAGCGGATCCGCCGGTCGCGGAGCGCGTCGCGCTCGCTCCAGGCGGAGACGACCTCCTCGGGCGGCGCACCGAGCCGCCGGGCGAGCGCGGCGAGCAGCGCGGCGAGCGCGTCTTCGACCGCGGGAGGCCGCGCTCCCGGCGTGGCGGCAGCCAGCGAGGTGGCGTGCGCGCTCAGGTCGGCCGGGAAGTCCTCGGCGCGCGTGGCCACGTTGAGTCCGATCCCGAGCACGGCCCAGCCGTCCTCAGGGCGGCCCTCGAGCAGGATCCCCGCGACCTTGCGTCCGTCGATCCACACGTCGTTCGGCCACTTGATCGTGCACGCCACGGGGGCGCAGCACTCGCACGCCTCGCTGACCGCCACCGCCGCGGCGAGCGGGAGGTACGCGAGACGCTCTCCGAGCCCGCGCACCACGAGCGAGGCGAGCACGGAGGAGCCGGGCGGGGCGACCCACGCGCGGCCGAGGCGCCCGTGGCCGGCTGTCTGGGCCTCCGCGGTTACGAGCGTGCCGTGCGGAGCGCCGCCGATGGCGAGCGCCTTGGCTCGCTCGTTGGTCGAGTCGGTCTCCCGGAGGTGGAGCTGCGGGCGGCCGAGGCTCATGGGCGGGGCGACAGGTGCACCTCGTCGTCGACCCCGATCCCGAGTTCCCGCCCCGCGTTTCCCCGGTTGAGCGCGATCGCGAGCCAGCGGTAGCTGTCCTCGTACACGAGCAGCTCCCCGGGCGCGACGTCAGCGAA
>DATHAN010000229.1:0-2948 GCA_035296645.1 Thermoleophilaceae bacterium | reverse complement strand
CCTCGGAGAGGTGTCCGAGTGGCTTAAGGAGCGCGATTGGAAATCGCGTGGGCGGGGACGACCTGCCTCGAGGGTTCGAATCCCTCCCTCTCCGCTGTGGGCCGAAGCTCCAAGGCAGTTCACCGCCTGAAAGCCTCGGTTGCTCCGGGCCGCGGCTAGCGTTGCGCCCGTGAGCCGCCCGCTGATCGGCCTGTGCGCCGCCGTCGAGGACGTGAGCTATCGCGTCTGGAACGAGGCGGCGGTCATGCTCCCGAGCGCTTACGCCGATGCGGTGGCGCGGGCCGAGGGAGTGGCCGCGCTGCTCGCACCCGACGACGCCCTCGCCGAGCGTCCGGGCGAGGTGCTCGACGCGCTCGACGGGCTCGTCCTCGCCGGCGGGTCCGACGTCGACCCGCTCACCTACGGCGCGTCGCCGCACCCGAGCGTCACCGAGACCGAGCCGGGCCGCGATCGTTTCGAGCTCGCGCTCGCCCACGCGGCGCTCGAGCGGGACCTGCCGGTGCTCGGGGTGTGCCGCGGGATGCAGCTCCTGAACGTCACGCTGGGCGGCACGCTTCTCCAGCACCTGCCGGACGTCGTCGCCAGCGACCGCCATCGCGAGCGGACCGGCGTCTTCTCGGCGCACGAGGTCCGGCTCGCGCCCGGCTCGCTCGCCGCGGAGGCGGCCGGGGGAGAGCGTGTGCGCGTCCAGTCGCACCACCATCAGGCGCCGGACGAGCTCGGAGAGGGCTTGGTCGCGTCGGGGTGGTCGGTCGCCGACGACCTCGTCGAGGCGATCGAGCTACCCGAGCGCCGCTTCGCCCTCGGCGTGCTCTGGCACCCGGAGATCGACGCCCGCAGCGGGGTCATCGACGCGTTCGTCCGCGCCGCGCGCTCGACCGCGGCCGCGCGGGGCCGCGAGCCGAGCGGCGCGGCGCACGCGCACTAGCCGACGCGCGGCTCGGATCAGTCCCCGGAGGACAGGGGAAGCACCAGGCGCACGTGCCGGCGGGCGACGAGCATGAAGCCGATCTGCTGCGGCTCGCTCCCGTCGATCGGCGTCACCGACGCCGTCCTCGACCGAGAAGAACTCGCGGTCACCCTGGTTGACGTAGTCGGACAGGCGGCTGCGAAAGCCCTCGCTGGGCAGCGTCAGCTTGCCCTCGATCCGGTAGCGATCGGTCTCGAGGAAGACGCGTTCGCGGCGCTGGTCGCTCACGCGCCGATGCTAACCGGCATCGGGCGCCGCGACGGCTCGAGCGAGGTCATCCGAGAAACAGCGTGTAGGCGAGGAACGCGAGGTAGAGCGCAACCCACACGAGCTGGTACGGGCGACCGAAGTTGCGCCGATGCAGGCGCCAGAAGCCGAGCGCGCCGCCCAGCAGGCCGACCACCCCGGCGACGAGCGCCGCCGGATCGAGCAGCCAGGGGGTGAACGCGAGGCCGAAGGCGACGGGCACCGACGCCTGGAAGACCATCGCGCCGGTGATGTTGCCGAGCGCCAGGCTGTCCTTGCCGCTCCTCACCCAGATCACGCTGTTCAGCTTCTCGGGCAGCTCGGTGGCGAGTGGCGCGAGCACGAGCGCGAGCACGAGCAGCGGCACGCCGAGGCTCGTGGCGACGTGCTCGATCTCGGTCACGAACAGCTCGGCGCCTCCGATGATCGCGGCGATCGACACGACGAGCTGGAGCACGAGCTGGAAGCCGCTCGGCGGGTCGTCGCGCGTCCAGTCGAAGTACAGCGGCGAGGGCTCCTCCTCCTCGGCCACCCCGCTGCGCCGGATCGTCAGGTAGCTGTAGGTCACGTAGGCGACCACGAGGATCAGCGCCACGGCGATCCGGATCGGGGTGTCGGCGCCGATCGCCCCGACCACGAGCGCGAGCCCGAAGAAGGCGAGGAAGAACACGAAGTCGCGCTGGCCGGTCTGGAGCTGCGCATCGATCCGGCGGTCCTGGTCGCGCCGGCGCTCGAACACGTGGGCCGACACGCCGACGAGCGCGAGCGCCAACGTGGCGAGCAGGAAGGGCGCGCCGATGATCGCGCCGATGGCGATCGCCTGCTCGGGCGGAGCGCTCCCCTTGACCAGCGCGACCACCGGGATCGTCGACTCCGGCAGCGCGGTGGCGACCGCGGCCAAGAGGCTCCCGACGGCGCCATGAGCGAGATCGAGCCGCTGGCCGGCCCACTCGACCGAGTTGGTGAACAGGAACGCCCCGACCACGATCAGCACGAAGGCCACCACCAGCAGGACCACGGTCATGCGCCGATCCTGCCCCCGAGGTCACCAGCTCACGCCTCGCCGCGACGCCTCGCTTCGCACGCCCTCTGTCATCCGCGGGCGAGGGGTTTGGAGTGGGAGGGGAAGGGAGATTGAGCGGACACAGTTCCCAGCGTCAAGAAAGGGAAGGGGAACATGCCACCTCTCGCCGCCGTAGACATCCTCACGAGCCTGGAGACCGCGCTCACCGATCTCCTGCGCTTCCTCCCGAAGCTGATCGGCTTCATCGTGATCCTGCTCGTGGGCTACATCGTCGCCCGCGTCGTCAAGTCGGTGATCGTGCGCCTGCTGGGTCGCCTGCACGTCGACCGCCGCCTGCACGAGTCGCCGGCCGGCAACTACGTCGAGCGCTTCTCGCCCGGCGCCTCGCCCGCGCGGCTCGTGGGCTCGGTCGCCTTCTGGCTGATCTTCATCGTCGCCCTGACCGCGGCGATCGGGGCGCTCCAGATCCCCGCGGTGACCGGCTTCATGAACCAGGTGCTCGCCTACCTGCCGAACGTGATCGTGGCGATCCTGATCTTCGTCGTCGCCGCGGCGATCGCCGGCGCGGCCGGCGGGCTCGCCGAGCGCACGATGGGCGACACCCCGACCGGCAACCTCGTCAAGTCGGTGATCCCCGCGCTCGTGCTCTCGGTGGCGATCTTCATGATCCTGACCCAGCTCGACATCGCCCCCGAGATCGTCCAGATC
>DATHAN010000228.1:0-2106 GCA_035296645.1 Thermoleophilaceae bacterium | reverse complement strand
GCCCGCCGCTCGTGCGGGCGCTGCGGCGGTACCGGCGGCGATTCGAGGTGCGGTGGGCCCCGGCGGGCGCCGAGATGCCCGCTGCCGTCCGCGCGCGCGCACGACGGACCAGCGCGCTCTTCGTCGGGTTGGCGGTGCTCGCTGCGGCTTCCCTCGCAGGTTCGCCGCCGGCGCGCGCCGCGTCGCCGACCGACTACCTGCTCTCCGCCCAGAACTGCGACGGCGGCTTCGGCGCCAAGCGACGCGACGGCTCCTCGAACCCGGTCTACACCGGCCCCGCCGCCCTCGGTCTCGCCGCGGCCGGCCACAACCCGCTCGACGTGCGCCGGTGCGGTCCCTCGGTCATCGACTACCTCGAGCGCACCGCCGGCTCGGTGCGATCGACCGGTGATCTCGAGCGAACGATCCTCGTCCTGCGCGCGGCCGGCCTTCCGCCTCGCCTCGGCGGTCGCGATCTCGAGCGCGAGTTACTGAAGGCCCGCGGTCCCGACGGCTCGTTCGGCACCGTCAACTGGACAGCCTTCGGCGTGCTCGCCATGCGGGCCGTGGACAGCTCCGACTCGCTCATCCGCGAGTCCGCCGACTCGCTCGTCGAGTGTCAGAACGACGACAGAGGCTTCGGCTTGACGTGCGGCGGGGAGCAGAGCGAGGTCCAGTACACCGCGGCCGTCCTGCAGGCCATGAGGGCGGCCCGCGGCGGCCACGAGGCTACGACCCGCGAGGCGGTGGCCTACCTCGCGGACGCCCAGCTCGGGAACGGTGGCTTCGGGCAGCGCCTCGGAAGCAGCCGCGCGAACACCCAGGCGACGGCCTGGGCGGCCCAGGGGCTCGAGGCGGCTGGCGCCGAGTCGCGCGCCGAGCGGGGACGCCGCTACCTGCGCTCCCAGCAGGCGCCCGACGGGTGCATCCGCTCGCCCACGAGCACTCCGGTCTGGGCCACCGGCGACGCCCTGGTCGCGCTGAGCGGGAAGTACCTTCCGCTCGACCCGGTGAGACGACGTGGGCGTGCGCCGAGACCACCGTTGCACGACGGCTCGGAGTGCGGAGAGGAATCCGAGACCCCTCCCGCGTCCACACAGCGGCCGAGGCCCGCGGACGACGATGATCGCTCGCGCCGGCGAGGGGACGGTCCGCGTCCGAAGGAGCTGGCGCACGGTGGTGGCGGCGGGCCAGGAACGGGCGCCGGCAAGGGCGCGGGCCCCGGCTCCGGCGATGGCACCGGCTCGGGCCGCGGCGCCGGCCCGGGCGGCGGCGCTGGCCCGGCCTCGGACGCCGGCGGCGACGCGGCGGGCCCCCCGACGGCCGGGGCGCAAGGCTCGGCCGAGGGCGAGACGTCGCCTCGTGCGCCGGACACGGGACTCGCGCCGGCGCGCCACCTCGCCGGCGCCGCCGCCACAGGCGCCGGGCTGTCCGCCGGCACCGCCCAATCCCCGCTCGCGTGGCGCGCCTTCTCCGACTCCGGTCCGCTCCCGCTCGCCAAGGCAGGCGCCCCCTCACCCCGGTCCGGGGGCGCGAGCGACCGCGGACCTGGCTCGCTTCCGGGCCTCCTCGTTGTGGGCGTCGCGGCCGCCGCGCTCTTCGCCGGGACCGCGGGCGCCGCTCGCCTGCGCCGCCTGTGGGCCGTGATCCGTCGACGGACCGCCTAATCTCAGTCGTGTGATCGCGCGTGACGACGCCCTGGCCGCCCTCGAGGCCGAACGGTTCGACATCGTCGTCATCGGCGGGGGGATAACCGGTGCAGGGGTCGCGCTCGACGCCGCCTCGCGCGGCTACAGCGTGGCGCTCGTCGAGCGCTCGGACTACGCGTCGGGAACCTCGAGCCGCTCCTCGAAGCTCGTCCACGGCGGCCTGCGCTACCTCCAGAGCTTCGACCTCGGGCTCGTGCGCGAGGCGCTGCTCGAGCGGGCGCTGATGGTCAGGCTCGCTCCCCACCTCGTGAAGCCCCTTCCGCTCCTCGTCGCCGCCTTCGACGGCAAGCGCCCCGATCGGCTGATGGGCGCGGCCCTGAACATGTACGACGTGATGGCGAGCGAGCGGCTCCGCCGCCGCCCCGACCGCCGCTTCCGCTACGGCTACGGCGCGGGCGAGGACTGGAGCCCCGAGCGT
>DATHAN010000227.1:0-5304 GCA_035296645.1 Thermoleophilaceae bacterium | reverse complement strand
GACGAGCGGCGGCGTGCCGCCCTCGGTGAGCGAGCGCTCGAGCGCCGCGGTGACAGCGCGGTGGAGCGGCAGCAGGCGACTCCAGGTCGCGGCGGTCTCGAGCGTCTCGGTGAGCGCCCCGAGGTCGAGCAGGTCGTCGCGAAGGTACGGGCCCTCGAAGCGTGAGCGCGCCCAGGCGCGGCCGGGGCGTCCGCCGAGCGGGACGCCGCCCGCGGCCCGCAGCCGAGGCAGCGCTCGACGGCGTCGCGCCGCGTTCTCGCGCGGCTCGCCCTCCCAGCCGACGACGGCAAGGCACGGACGCGGCTGGCCGCGCACGCGCAGGTAGGGCCGGAGAGCCCGAGCGCCGAGCCCTCCCCCCGCGGCCGCTTGCGCGAGAGCGAGCCGCGTCTCGCCGGGGTCCGAGAGGCGCGCGACGTCGGGGGCCGCGCCCGCCTGCGCGAGCGCGCGGAACGACTCCGTGCCGGCCTCGAAGGTGGGGAACCACCAGCCCTCGTAGCGGCGCTCCGCCGGTCGCGGGCGTACCGCGAGCGTGGCCTCGGTGACCACGCCGAACGCCCCCTCCGAGCCCACGATCAGCTCGCGCAGCGACGGCCCGGCCGCCGACGCCGGCACGGGGTCGACCCGGAGCTCCCCCGACGGCGTCGCGCAGCGCAGCCCGAGGACCAGCTGCTCGAAGCGACCGAAGCCGGTCGAGGCCTGGCCGGCCGAGCGGGTGACGAGGTAGCCGCCGAGCGTCGCGTGCTCGAACGACTGCGGGAAGTGCCCGAGCGTGAGTCCCTGACCATCGAGCAGCGCCTCCGCGCGCCGCCCCGAGATCCCAGCCTCGAAGGTGGCGAGGAGCGACGGCGCGTCGAGGGCGAGCAGGCGATCGAGCCGCGCCAGGTCGACCGCGACGACCGTCTCGAACCGCCCGCGCAGGGCGTCGACGCCGCCGACGACGCTCGTTCCGCCGCCGAAGGGGACGACCGCGACCCTCTCCTCGGCGCACGCGGCGAGCACCGCGGAGACCTCGTCGTGGGAGCCCGGACGCACCACGGCGTCGGGCGCGGTGCGGGCGTCGCCCGCGCGCAGGCGCACCAGGTCGTCGTAGCTCTTCCCCGCCGCGTGGCTCGCCCGAGCGAGCCGATCCTCCCCGACGTGCTGCGCTCCTACGAGGGCGTGAAGGCGCTCGCGCGCGCCCCGGGGCAGCGCGGCCTCGGGGAGCTCGAGCTCGTCGAGCTTCGCCGGCGGCGCAGGCGGCGCGTCGAGCGCGAGCAGGCGGCGGAGCAGATCGCGGGCGGGTGGCGCGAGCCCGGGGCGCCCCGGCCCCTCGCCGCCCCATCCGGCCAGCCGTCCGCGCCCGTCCGGCGATACCGTGCGGGGTACGGCCTCGAGCGGGCCGGGGGCTGAGCGATCGCGCACGGGCGTCTCAGCGGCCCGCGATCGCGTCGAGCCCGGCAAGCGCCTCGTCGAGCTGGCGTCGCGAGGCGCCCCGGAACAGCATCCCGCCGAAGCGCGCCATCCCCCGCAGGCGCTGACGGGTGGCGAGCTCGACGCGCGTGCGCTCGCCGTCGCTCTCCGGCTCGAGGCGGACCTCGGTGACCGCCTCGGAGAGAAAGCGCTGGAACGGCGTCGCCTCGACCTCCTGGCGCCAGCGCACGAGGCGGGGCGCGTCCGCCTCGATGCGGGTGAAGTCGGCGCGCACGGTCTTGCCCCGGCGCGAGCGAAAGACCTCCGTCCACGTCTCCTCGCTCGCCTCCTCGACGCGCTCTACGCCCGGCCACCAGCGGGGAAGGTGGTGCGGATCGGCGACGACGCGCCAGATCTCCTCGGGCGGTGCGGCGATCGAGCGCCGGCGGCGTGCGCGCGGCACTAGCGCTTCACCTCGCGCGCCCCCGCGGTCCGGGGCGGCGCCGGGCCGCGGGCCGACGCACCGCGTCCGCCTTCACGGCGCGTCGAAGCTCATCAGGCTGTGGACGTCGACCTCTCCGACGCGCTCGCGTCCCCCGAGGAAGGCGAGCTCGACGAGAAAGGCGCAGCCGGCGATCTCGGCGCCGGCTCCGCGCACGAGCTCGCACAGGGCGCCGGCGGTCCCGCCCGTGGCCAGGAGGTCGTCGTGGACCAGCACCCGCGCTCCGCCGGCGAGCGCGTCGCGGTGGACCTCGAGCGCGTCGACGCCGTACTCGAGCGCGTACTCCGCGGAGTTCGTCGCGCGGGGGAGCTTGCCGGGCTTGCGGGCGGGAATGAAGCCGGCGCCCACCCGCGCCGCGACCGCCCCACCGAGGATGAACCCGCGAGCCTCGGCCGCGACCACCACCTCGACGTCCCGCCTCGCGGCGTACTCGGCGATCCGTTCGACGGCGTGGGCGAGTGCGGCGGGGTCGAGGAACAGCGGGGTGAGGTCCTTGAACAGGATCCCCGGCTGCGGGTAGTCGGGCATGTCGTGGACGAACGCGCGCAGGTCGACGTCGGGCGGGGCCACATCGCTGCCCACGACGCGCAGGTCAGCCCGAGGCGAGCCGCCGCAGGTCCCGCACGAGCAGCAGGTGCTTGAGGTTCGAGGCGACGGTGGCGAGGTTCTCGAGCGTCTCGACCGCCTCGCGGCGGCGCTCGGGGTTGCGGGAGCGCAGCGAAGAGGCGAGGATCTGCTCGAGCAGCGCGGCCTCGCGGTCGGCCGAGGTCCGGAAGACGCGCAGGTTGCGTCCTCCGACCCCGAAGCGCGCGAGCTCGCCCGCGGCGCGCACGATTTCGCGCTCGGTCTCGTCGTAGGTCAACTCCCCCCCCTCTTGGCGACCCTTGACGATCCCGAAGTCCTCGAGCTCGCGGACGAGCGCGGCGTCGGCACCCGTCTCCTCGAGCACGGTCTCGAGCGAGTAGCGCGCCTCGGCGCGATCGCCGACGGAGACCGTCGCGCGGCGCAGGCTCCGAGGGTCGGGCGGCGGCGCTTCGCCCGTCTGGGCATCGGCGCGCCCGGCGGCGAGCTCCTGCCGGATCACCCGCAGCGGCAGGAACTCGTCGCGCTGCAGACGCAGGATCGTGCGCAGTCGATTGACCTCGCGCGCGCTGTAGAGGCGGTAGCCGCCCGGCGTGCGCCGCGGGGAGAGCAGCTTCTGGTCCTCGAGGTAGCGGATCTTCGAGATCGAGATGTCGGGGAACTCGCGCTCGAGCTGCTTGCAGACCGCCCCGATCGTGAGGGCCTTGGCCGGCAGCGACGAGCCGCCGCGGCGGGCGCCCTGACCGCCGTCGGCGGGCGCGCGGGCGCCCGGGGCCGGAGGCGTCGGGCCGGCGTCCCGGCGGGGGGTGCCCTCCTCCCGGGCGCGCTCGGGCTGGATGTCGACGCCGGCGCTCATCGCTCGAGGAAGGTGAGCTTGTACTTGCCGATCTGGAGCTCGTCGCCGTGGGCGAGCTTGTGCGACTCGATCCGCCGGCGATTGATGTAGGTCCCGTTGAGCGACCCGAGGTCGTCGATGTAGACGCCGTCGCGGCGGCGGACGAGCAGCGCGTGATTGCGCGACACGGTCACGTCGTCGAGGAACACGTCGGCGTCCGGGCTGCGACCGACGCGCGTCTGGTCGCCCTGGAGCTCGAACGTCTCGCCGGCGCGACCGCCGCCCGAGCGGATGATGAGCGTGCCCCCCTCCGCTGCCACGCGGTCGAGGTCGACGGGGTGCAGGTCACCGGCCTCGTCGAGCTGATAGGCGATCGTCGTCTCACCGGGCGAGGCCGGCTCGTCGACGTCGTGCGCCTCTCCGCCAAGGAACGCGCCGCACCTCTGGCAGTAGTTGGCGCCCGCCGGGTTGACGAAGCCGCACTCCGTGCAGTGCCGCGACCCCTGCTCCGGCTCGGCCATCCGGCCATCTACTCCTCGTCGGGCGTACCGGTCTCACCGCGCCCGCCGAGGATGTCGGTGAGCTGTCGGACGTCGGCGCCCGTGATGATCGGCTCGCCCTCCTCGTGCTTCGTCCGCAGCCGGTTGACAAGCTCGGCGCGCAGGATGTCGATCTTCACGTGCAGGAGGCGGCGGCGGTACGAGACCTCGCGCTCCTCGGCCGTCAGCTCGTCGATCAGCTCCTCGAGCTCCTGGTCCGAGAGGGTCCCAAGGTCGGGAAAGGTGTCCATGCTCCGCCTCCTTCGGGATGAGGGCGGCGAGTATACCGCTGGCTCAAGCGGAGGTTGAGGGTCCGCCCGGGCGGAGTCCGTCGCGGACGTACAGGGCGCTCGCCGAGAGGCTGAGGGCGAGGCCGAGGTACAGGAGCGCCTCGGCGACCCACGACGTGGTGAGCATCGCGAGGAAGATCGAGAGCATCGTCGGCCACACCGCCCAGCGCCCGACCATCTTGATGTCGATCTCGCGGCCGGCGCGCAGCGCGACCTCGGTCAGGAACAGCATGAAGAGCTCGCGCGTGGCGAGCACCGCGAGCGCCCACTGCGGGAGCAGCTCGAAGTGCCAGGCGACGATCGCGCCGCTCAGCACGAGCAGGCGATCGGCGATCGGGTCGAGCAGCGCCCCGAGCCGGCTGTACTGGCCCGTGACGCGGGCGAGCATCCCGTCGAGGTAGTCCGTGGCGCCGATGACCGCGAACAGGACCGCCGCCGCGGTGCTCCGCCCGTCCCCCGAGCGCAGAGCGAGAAAGAGGAACACGGGGATGAGCGCGAGTCGCCCGTACCCGACGAGGTTCGGGATCGTCCACGGCCGCAGCGGCTCGCCGCGCCGGGTGGCCGCCGGCACCCCGCCCGAGCGGTCGATGCCGAGCAGACGACGGGCGGTCAGGGGGCCTCGCGCCACAGCTCCACCACCGCCTCGGCCGCTCCCTCGAGCGGGAGTGCGCGCCGCTCGCGGCCACGCCGGACCTGAGCCTCGAGCTCACCCGCCTCGATCCCCTTGCGGCCGACGGTCACCCGCAGCGGGCAGCCGAGCAGCTCGGCGTCGGCGAACTTCTCGCCCGCGTTCTGAGCGCGATCGTCGAGTAGGACCTCGAGCCCGTGCTCGCCAAGCTCGGCGTACACGCGCTCGGCGACCGCGAGCGAGTCCTCGTTTTCCTTGCCGAGCGCCACGACCTCGACGTCGAACGGCGCGAGCGCGCGCGGCCATGAGACGCCCTGCTCGTCCGCGCCCTGCTCGACCGCGGCGGCCATGATGCGCGCGAGCCCGATCCCGTACGAGCCCATGCAGATCGGGCGCTCCTCGCCGGACTCGTCGAGGAAGGTCGCCCCGAGCGGCTGCGAGTAGCGCGTGCCGAGCTTGAAGATGTTGCCGACCTCGATCGCCGGCTCGATGTGGATCGGCGCGCCCGCGGGGCAGATGTCGCCCTCCTCGACCACGCG
>DATHAN010000226.1:0-6475 GCA_035296645.1 Thermoleophilaceae bacterium | reverse complement strand
GGGTAGCCGCCCATCGCCACCGCCACGTCGAGGCCGCCGGCCCCGATGGCGATCATCCCGAGCGCCCCGCTGGTCGTGGTGTGCGAGTCGGCGCCGACGAGGATCTCGCCCGGCGTGGCGAAGCGCTCGAGCGAGATGTAGTGGCTGATCCCGTTGCCCGCGCGCGAGAAGTGGATCCCGTGCTTGCGCGCCAGCGCCCGCAGCATGCGGTGGTCGTCGGGGTTCTTGAAGTCGAGCTGGACCACGTTGTGGTCGATGTACTGCACCGCGCGCCGGACCGCGACGCGGGACACGCCGAGCTGCTCGAACTGCATGAGCGCCATCGTGCCGGTGGCGTCCTGGAGCAGCGTCTGGTCGATCCGCACCGAGAGCGGCGAGCCCGGCTCGAGCTCGCCCTCGACGAGGTGCTCGCTCAGGATCTGGCGCGTCAGGTTCTCGGGCATACTCTCTCCCTCGGCTCGGCGCTCGTGTGAGGAAAGCTACCGCGGCGCGGCGCGCCGGGGCCCCACGAGCGTCAGGCCGGGGGGTCGGCGCGTGCCTGATCGTCCACGCGCACGAACGAGGCGCGCCCCTCCGCCACGATGCTCCGCTCGCCGCTCACCTGGCGGGCGCGGGCGCTGACCTCGACCCGCCGGCCGGCGCGGCGCTCGACCCGCGCGTCGACGCGCACGAACGTGCCGACCGCCGCGGGCGCGCGGAACTCGACCTCGAGTCGCCCGGTCATCGCAAGCGTCCCTTCGCCGTGCACGCAGAGTGCCATCGCCTCGTCGAGCGCGCACGCGAGCACGCCCCCGTGGGCGAGCCCGGGCGGGCCCTGGTGATCCTGCTTGAGGAAGAAGCGGCCGGTCACGCCCTCGCTCCCCTCGCCCAACGGCTCGACCTCCATCTGGAGCCCAAACAGGTTGGCGACCCCGCAGCCGAAGCAGAGGTCGTGGTGCACCAGCGCCATGGGCGCGCGCAGGGTAGCGAGGATGCCGGGATGCCCGGCGGTCCTCCGCGCGCCGGCTAGCCGCGCCGGCCGGACGTCACCTAGGCGCGGCCGCACGAGCGCGGCCGGCGCCCGAGCGTGCGCCGTGATCCCTCGCCTCGCTCGTCATCTCCGTGACGTCGTAGGACTCCGCCACGTCGCACACCCTTCGACGACCATCGGGTCGAACTGGGTGCCGGCGGACCGGCGCAGCTCGGCGAGCGCCGGCTCGACGCTGAGCCGGGACCGGTAGGCGCGTGGCGAGACCATCTCGTAGAACGCGTCGCACGCGAACGCGATGCGCGACCCGAGCGGTATCTCCTCAGGCCGTCGGGGTAGCCCTGCCCGTCGAACCGCTCGTGGCTCGAGCGAACGAGCCGCGCGACCGGTGCGAGCGCGGGGGCGGCCGCGATGATCCGCTCGCCGATCACCTTGTGACCGCGGACGAAGTCCCACTCGCGCTCGGTCAGCGGTCCCGGTCTGGCGAGGATCTCGTCGGGCAGGGCCATCTTGCCGACGTCGTGGAGCTCCCCGGCGAGGCGGATGTAGTCGAGCTCCTCGCCCGCGACACCGAGCCGGCGCGCCGTCGCCTCCACAAGCTCGGCGACGCCGCCGAGGTGCCCGTAGAGGTCCGGGTGGCGCTCGCTCAGCGCGCGCAGCAGCACGTCCGTCATCTGGCGGCTCGGCGAGCCGGCGCGCGCGCTTCTGGCGGTACATCCGCTGGTCGGCGAGCCGCGGCGCGCTCTCGGGCGTCGATGCCTCGTCGGGCAGTACGACGCTGCCTCGGGAGCTCGAGAGCTCGAAGCTCTCTCCCCGCTCCGACAGCGCGGCCGTCGCCGCGTCGACGACCGCGCGGCCGTCGTCCCCGACGGCATCGACGAGCACGCAGAACTCGTCACCGCCCATGCGGTACGCCGCGCCGTGGCCCGCGGTCGCGGATGCGAGCTTGCGGCCGAGGCGTGCGAGCACCGCGTCGCCGGCACGGTGCCCGAACGTGTCGTTGTAGTGCTTGAAGCCGTTGAGATCGAACAGCGCGAGCGCAAGCCGCCGCTCCGGATCCACCCCGCTCAGCGCCGAGGCCAGGTCCTGCGTGAGCTGGCGACGGTTGCCGAGCCCGGTCAGCGAGTCGGTGAGCGCATCGATCCGACTGGCGCGCAGCATCCGCAGGTTGTCGGCGAAGGTGAGCACCAGGCGAACGAGGACCGCGAGCAGGGAGGCCGCGGCGAGCAGCACTCCTACCGCGTCGGCACGCAACGGGTGATCGGCGACGAGCAGCGCGACCGCCACGAGCGCGAACGCGATCGGAAGCGCGATCGTCCGCCAGCCCTCCGCCGCCACCCGCTCGAGGCGGCCCGGCGGCCGCCAGGCCGCGAGCGCCATGAGCGCTCCGGCGACGTTCCAGCCGGCGTCGAACAGCGCGCCGTGGACGTACCCGCCCCGGGCGGTCGCCACGAGAAAGAAGACGTCGGCCAGGGCGAATACGGCAAGGCCCGCGGCGATCAGCCCCCAGGCCCGAATGCCGCCCCTTCCGGTGACCGCGAAGGCTCCGACCACGAGTGACAGGAGCACGAGGTCGGCGAGCGGGTAGGCGAGGTTAGTGGCCACCGTCGCGGGCGGCCCCTCGTAGGTGGCGAGCAGCAGCCCGAGCAGCAGCGACGCGCCTAGCGCCGCAGCGCCGAGCGCCGCGGTGAGTCCGTCGATCCACAGCAGCCGGTCGACGCGCGGGAGCCGTGTCCGCAGGAGCATGAAGAGGCCCGCGTAGACGGGCGCGTAGAAGAGGAAGTAGCCGAGGTCGGCGAGCGACGGGAAAGGCGCCTCCTCCATGCCCCAGAACGTGAGCGTGTAGTAGAGGTCGCCGATGCCCCAGAGCAGCAGGCCCGCCGCGAACAGCGCCCACACGGCCCGCTCGCGACGAACCGCGACGGCGCGGGTCGGCGCAGAGCGCGCCCGCGCCGAGCATGGTGAGGTGGTTCGCGGTCCCCTGGAACGCCGTCCCGAGGTGCCCGGGAACGAGGCCGAGCGCGAGCTCGAGGACGTACAGCACGAGCACGAAGCCGAGCAGCCCAAGCCCGATCCGGACCGGGAGCGGCATCGCGGCGATGGCCTGTCGCACCCCGGCGACGGGACGCGTGATCAGGCCCGACGCAGCGGCACGCTGGGAGAATGTGGATTCGCGTGCGGTCAATGTCTCGACTGGCGGCTGGACACGCCTCGGAAGTACACCGCCGCTCCCGGGTCTATCGACCTCGTCGGAGGACGGCTTGAGCCGCGCAGAGGGGTGGCGGGCCCCGTTGACGCGCCCGGCGCGCCACGGTAGCCGTCGCGGACGGCCCCCTGTCGCCTCGAGGGTATCCCAGCCCTAGCTGGCCGGCGCCTCCGCCCGGTGCGCCTCGAGCGCCCCCTCGACCTCGTCGCGGGAGACCCAGTGCGCCTCGGGCGAGGGTGGGGCGTCGCGCAGCCAGCGCTCGGCGTCGAGCGCTGCCTGGCAGCCTGTCCCCGCGGCGGTGACCGCCTGTCGGTAGGTGTGGTCGACCAGGTCGCCGGCGGCGAACACGCCCTCGGCGCTCGTGCGCGTCGAGCGGCCCTCCGTGACGACGTAGCCGTCCTCGTCGAGCTCGATCTGCCCCTCGACCACGCCCGAGTTCGGACGGTGTCCGACGGCGATGAACGCGCCGCTCACGTCGAGCTCGCGCGTCTCGCCGGCCCCGTCTCCGGCCCCCTCGCCCCGGCGCAGCCGGGCCTTGCCGAGCGAGCCGTCGCCGTCCGCCTCGAAGCGATCTACCACGTACGGGGTGACGAAGTCGATGTTGTCGATCGAGCGTGCCCGGTCGAGCATGATGCGTGACGCGCGGAACTCGTCGCGGCGGTGGACGAGCTCGACCCGGCTCGCGAACTTCGACAGGAAGATCGCCTCCTCCATCGCGCTGTCACCGCCGCCCACGACGAGGGTCGGCTTGTCGCGGAAGAAGGCGGCGTCGCACGTGGCGCAGTACGAGACCCCGCGCGCGGCGAGCTCCTGCTCTCCCGGGACCCCGAGCTTGCGCGGCTCGGCCCCCATGGCGAGGATCACCGCGCGGGCGCCCACCTCGCGCTCGCCGATCCACACGCGGTGCAGGCCGCCCTCGCGGGCGAGCTCCACGCGCGTCGCCTCCTCAGTCACGTAGCGGGCGCCGAAGCGCTCGGCCTGAGCGCGGAACTCGGTCATGAGCTCGGGGCCCATGATCCCGTCGCGGAAGCCGGGATAGTTCTCGACCTCGGTCGTCTGCTGGAGCAGCCCGCCCCAGAAGAAGCCCTCGATCACGAGCGGCTCGAGGTCGGCGCGCGCGGTGTAGAGCGCGGCGGTGTAGCCCGCCGGCCCGCTGCCGATGATCACTATGTTCTCCGGGCTGTCTCCGTGTGCGTTCAAGTCGTGGCCTCCACCGCCACTTTACTTTGTGAAGTATAACCGCCCGCGCGCTCGTCGTCCCAGCGCGAGACCGTCCGGCGCAGGCCGAAGTAAGCCACGATTCCCGGCGGCACGGGCACCCAGAAGGCGATCGTGCGGTAGGCGAGGACGGCCGGAAAGACGACCTCCCCGGGCTGGCCGAAGATCAGGAACGCGCCGATCATGCCCGCGTCGATCGTCCCGACCCCCCCGGCCGGAGAGGGAAGGAGGTTGGCCACGAGGCCGAGGAAGAAGCCCTGCACTAGCACCGCGAACGGCACATCGCCGCCGAATGCCTCGAAGCTCGCCCACAGGATCCCGATCTGCGCGGCCCAGTACCCGACCGCGCCGCCGACCGCGAGCGCGCCGCGCTGAGGATGGCGCAGGTAGGCGATCGCCGTGCGGACCCCGGTGGCGATCGTGGCCGGGCCCGCGGCGACGACCCGCAACAGCCCGCTCAGGCGCCGCCGGTCGCTGAGCCGCGACAGCCGCCGCTCGAAGTCGCCGGGAATGAGCGCGACGAGCCCGATGACGACGATCGCGACGCCCGCGAGCGCGGCCGGGATGACGGTCCCCGCGAGCGGTGCCGGTCCCGGTAGGGCGCCGGTGCGCAGGAGGATGCCGAACAGCACCACCGCCAGCAGATACAGCGCGTACAGCAAAACGAGGAACGCGACCATGCGACATACGCCCTGCCGCCGCTCCATGCCCGCCTTGCGCAACGCCCAGTACGTGAGGGCGATGCCCGCGGCGCCGCCCGCGGAGAAGACGCGCGTGGCCGCGAACCCGGCCACCGAGACCTGGTAGGAGGCGGCGAAGTTGATCCGCCGGCGGACCTCGTCGGCGCCGGTGCCTCCGAGCACGCCGCGAAACAGCGCCACGTACGCGGCGAACGACAGGATCATGAACGCGACCGCGGCGAGCAACCACAGCCCGTTGGCCGCCTCGAGCCGGTCGAGCGCCTCGTCGAGCCCGACCACCTGCGGGAGGAGGACATAGATCGCCACCACGGCGAGCACCATCGCGAGGGCCACGGCAGCCAGCCGGCGGCGATCGGCCAGCAGCGCGGGCGGCTCGTCGTCGTCGCTCGCGGCGGTGGGCGTCTCGAGGCCGCCCCGGTGGGGCGAAGCGAGCAGAGCGTCGGCGCTTCCCTCCGCAGGCGCGGGCGGCCGGGAGGCACCCTCCTCCGCCCCCGCGGGGGATCCCTGCTCGGCCGCCTCGGGGTCCGCGCTCGCGACGTGCTCGCGGCTCACCGCCGCCGCTCCAGGCGTCGTGCCGGTCCCGGCCAAGCCACGCGCCCGCACGCCGGCGCGGCTTGCTCGATCGGGTTCAGGGCCATGGACATCGCGACGTACCCGTCACCTCATCGTAGTGGCGGGTGACGCCGGCTTCCGGAACCCCGTCAGTCGCGAGCGCCTCAGCGGCCGGCCGGCGCGAGGATACGCACCTCGGCGGGCGCGAGCCGGGCGAGCTGCTCGGCGTCGGCGCGCTCGCCGATGTGCTCGCCCCAGTGCATCGGCACGACGATGCCCGCAGCGATCCGCCGAGCGGCCTCGGCCGCCTCGGCGGCCGTCATCACGTAGGTGCCGCTGACCGGAAGGAGCGCGACGTCGCAGCCGGCGACCGAGTCCATCTCGGGGATCACGTCGGTGTCGCCGGCGTGATAGAGGCGCTCGCCCCACACATTCAGCTCGTAGCCGACCCAACCGGCGTCGGGCGGGTGGAACAGGCGGCCCTCGGCGTCGCGCTTCGAGGTGTTGTAGGCGGCCACCGCGCGGACCTCGACGCCGCGCATGCCCTCGGGCTCGATCGTCTCACCGGGTGAGATCGACATCACGCGGCCTCCCAGTCGCTCGGTCACCGCCGCCGGCGCGACCAGCCACGTGCGCTCCTGGGCGAGCCGCTCGACGTCCCGCGGGGAGAAGTGGTCGTAGTGCCCGTGCGTTATGAGGATGAGGTCGGCCGGGGGCCCGTCGGTGACCCGGTACGGGTCGATGTAGATCGTCGCCGCGCGCCCTCCGTCGCCCCCGTGCGCTCGGAGGCGGAAGCTCGAGTGCCCGAGCCACTCGAGCGCGTCGATCAGC
>DATHAN010000225.1:0-4280 GCA_035296645.1 Thermoleophilaceae bacterium | reverse complement strand
ACGACAAGGCGGTGGACGACCGCCTGCGCGGCTACGGCCACTGGCTCCAGAGCCGCAACCTCGCCAACGAGGCGAGCGACGAGTCGGTGCAGGCGCTCGTCGACGCGGTCAAGGCGCGCTATGAGCTGCCGCAGCGGTGGTACCGGCTCAAGGCGCGCCTGCTCGGGGTCGACCGGATCGCCGACTACGACCGGATGGCGCCGGTGGTCTCCGAGGACGAGACGATGCCGTGGCCGGAGGCGCGCGCGCTCGTGCTCGACGCCTACGGGTCGTTCTCGGCGGAGCTCGGGCGCGTTGCGCGCGAGTTCTTCGAGCGCCAGCGGATCGACGCGCCGCTGCGGCCCGGCAAGCGCGGCGGCGCGTTCTGTGCCTACACGGTCCCGTCGTGCGAGCCGTACGTGATGCTCAACTGGACCTCGAAGCGCCGCGACGCGCTCACGCTCGCGCACGAGCTCGGCCACGGCGTGCACGCGGCACTAGGCGCGCGGCAGGGCGTCTTCCACCACCACACGCCGCTCACCCTCGCCGAGACGGCATCGGTGTTCGGCGAGGGGATGCTGTTCGGCCGCCTGCTCGAGCGCGCCGAGTCGCCGTCCTCGCGGCTTGCCCTGCTCGCCGGGAGCATCGAGGACTCGATCGCCACGGTCTTCCGCCAGACCGCGATGAACCAGTTCGAGGACCGCGTGCACACCGCGCGGCGCGGCCACGGCGAGCTGCCGCCGGAGCGCTTCGGCGAGCTGTGGCTCGAGACCCAGCACGAGCTGCTCGACGACTCGGTGGAGCTGACCGAGGGCTATGCCACGTGGTGGTCGTACATTCCGCACTTCGTCCACACGCCGGGCTACGTCTACGCCTACGCATACGGACAGCTGCTCGCTCTGTCGGTGTACGAGCGCTACCTCGAGCAGGGCGAGGACTTCGTCCCCCGCTACCTCGAGCTGCTCGCGGCCGGCGGCTCGCGCTCTCCCGAGGAGCTCGGGCGAATCGTCGGCGTCGACCTCGCCGATCCCGGCTTCTGGGACGCGGGGCTTGCGCTCGTCGAGCGCCAGCTCGAGCAGGCGGAGGCCGCGGCGCGCGAGGCCGCGGGGGTCGGCCCGGGATGAGCGGCAGGCTCGACCGGAACGTCGCCGACCGCGTGCACCGGATCGAGGACGCGCACGTCAACTGGTACCTGGTCGAGGAGGACGGGCGCGTGGCGGCGTACGACACCGGCGTCCCGAGGTCGTGGCTGTCGCTGCACGAGGCGCTCGCGGCGATCGACCGGATTCCCGGCGACCTCGAGGCGATCGTCCTCACCCACGGCCACCTCGATCATCTCGGGTTCGCCGAGCAGGCGCGCCACGAGCTCGACATCCCGGTGCTCATCCACGAGGACGAGGTCTGGCTCGCCCGCCACCCGATGCGCTACCGGACCGAGCGCAGCCCGCTGCTCTACCTCGGCAACCCCGGCCTGTGGCGGATCATGGGGACGATCGCGCGGGCGGGGGCCTTGACGACGCCGAAGGTCGCGGAGCTCACGACGTTCTCCGACGGGGAGGTGCTCGACGTGCCCGGCCGCCCGCGCGTCGTGTACACCCCGGGACACACCTTCGGGCACTGCTCGTTTCACCTGCCCGACCGCGACGCCGTGATCGCGGGCGACGCGCTCGTCACCCTCAACCTGTACACCGGCGGGAGAGGCCCCGAGCTCATGCCGCGCGGGTCCACCGCCGACTCCGCGCAGGCTCAGCGCTCGCTCGATCGCCTCGAGGAGACGGGCGCGTCCACGCTGCTTCCCGGTCACGGCGAGCCTTGGCACGACGGCGTGGATGAGGCGGCGCGGCGGGCGCGGGCGGCCGGCATCGGCTGAGGCAGCCGGCTCCGCTCCGGCGATTACTCGCGTGCCAGACCCTCCCTGATCTCCCACAGCCGCCGCCGCGCCGCGGCGTCGTAGGCATGCGGGTGGGGCACCGCCTCGCGCACCCCGTCGAAGTAGCGCCCGCTCACCGCGGCGACCTCCTCCCCCACGGCCAGCCGCATCACCGCCTCGACGCCCTCGGCCACCGTGCTGCGCGCTCGGCCGAAGCTCTCCCGCACCATCTTCGTGTCCATCAGCGTGGCCGGGTGCACGGCGTTCACGGTGACGCCGCCCTCCCCCTCCGCGCGCAGGCGCTCGGCGAGCTCGAACGTGAACATGACCTGCGCGAGCTTGCTCTGCGCGTAGGCGCGGAAGTCGTGGTAGCCACGCTCGAGCATGAGGTCGTCGAGATCGAGCGGGGCCTGGCCGATCGACGACACGTTCACGATCCCGGCGGGCGCCGAGCGACGCACCAGCTCGAGCAGGCGGCCCGTGAGCACGAAGTGCGAGAGGTAGTTGACCGCAAACGTCAGCTCGAAGCCGTCCTCGCTCTCGCGCCGCCGCGCCGAGATGATGCCTGCGTTGTTCACGAGCACGTCGAGACGCGAGTGCTCGCGCTCCACCTCGTCGGCCAGACCCCGTACCTCGGCGAGCGACGCCAGGTCGGCGAGGTGGAGGCCGACGCGCTCGTTCCCCGTGGCCGCGACGATCTCCTCCACCGTCGCCTCGCCCCGCTCCCGGTTGCGGCCGTGGACGAGCACGGTGGCGCCGAGGCCGGTGAGCTCGTGCGCGGTGGCCCGCCCGAGCCCGTCGGTCGCCCCGGTGACGAGGACCGTGGGATGCTCAGGCGGGGACTTCGTAGGCGACCTTCTCGCGCTCACTGGTCCGGTAGTGGTCGCGCGCATACGCCTCGAGCAGCTCCTCCGTCGAGTCGGAGGGGTGGCCGTGGAAACGCGCGGAGGTCGTGCGTGCGAAGTCGTCGATCGCCTCCCGCAGCAGCGTGGCGCGCAGACGCAGTGATGCGGGCGATCCCTGCTGGTCGCCACGCTGGGCGAGCTCGAGCAGGTACGGCATGACCGACGACAGCGCGAACTGCCGGTCGCCCGCGGCGAAGTAGTAGGAGATCGGGAACGTGACGAGGTCGCGCTCGACGGCCACGAGCCGCGAGGTGAGCTCGGCGTAGAGGCCCTCGGCCGCCTCGTTGGTCAGGTCGCCGACCCCGAGGCCACGCTCCTGCTCGGCCTCGCGCAGCAGCGCGATCTCGTACGCGAGCGAGTGCCGGCGCAGCAGGGCGGGGTAGATCGACAAGAGCCACGAGATGCTCCCGCTGAGCAGCCCGAAGCCCAGCAGCGCCTCGAGCGGGGTGAGCACGCGTAGCCACGTGTGGACGGGCGTGATGTCCCCGAAGCCGATCGTGGCCAGCGTGACGAGCGACATGTAGACGGCGTCGAGGAACTGGCCACGCGACGCGTCGCCCTGCGGTGAGCTGAAGTAGAAGCCCTCGGGCATCTGGGGCCAGAAGATGAGCGCCCAGCCGACCGCGAGCATCGCCGCCCACGTGGCCACGATCACGAGCAGCATCGTCGGTCCCGCGACCGGGAGCAGGCCGCGGCGCACGCGGGCGAGGCGGTGGAAGGTCCACCACGTTCCGCGCATGAGCGCGCGGCTCAGGGCACCGCGGGCGCCCTGGTGGAAGAGCGCGTCGAACACGTCGCGCAGGGCGATCGCGATCAGCGCGATCCCGGCGACCGTGGAGAGGATGGCGATGGCGGGCGACACGGGGCTCGGGCGTACGGGGAGGCGGCGCGAACGCTACCCCGGCTCGCGCGCCGCGGGGGCGACCTGCGTGAATGGGGCGATCTCCCCGCGAGAGTCGACGAGGTACATCGCGCCCTCGTAGGGGAACGCCTCGCGGGCGTCGTGGCCGAGCGCGATGGCGGCGAGCGCCGTCCCCGCGATGCGCTCGACGTCGCGGACCACGCCGATCCCGAACAGCGAGCGGATCTCGTCGGTCGCGTCGCCGCCGCCGGCGCGCAGGGCGACGTTCAGGTCGCCGCGGACGCCGCGGGCGGCAACCGCGATCGAGATGTTCTCGAGCTCGTCCGAGGTCACCGACGCGAGCGCCCGGGCGTGCGGGAGCGACAGCCGGCGCAGCAGGCGCCGGTCGCCGCCGCTTCCGACGACCACGGGAATCCTCTCGTCCTTGGCGCGACCGATGTTGTCGCCGTCGACGTCCCGCTCGACGGCCACGACCGGGATCCCGAGCTCGCGCAGCAGCTGGCACAGGCGGAACCCGACCTGGCCGAGCCCCACGATGACCGCGTGCCCGCGGCGCGGGACCGCGGAGCGGCCGAAGATGCCGGTCAGGCGCCGGTCGAGCAGGCGGTCGACGAGGCCGGCGGTGAGGACGGCCGTGAAGCCCAGGACCAGCAGCATCGCGACC
>DATHAN010000224.1:0-2620 GCA_035296645.1 Thermoleophilaceae bacterium | reverse complement strand
CAAGCGGGCGCTCGAGGAGCCGGTCCGCCAGCTGGCGGATAACTCAGGGCTCGAGGGCTCGGTGATCGTCAACGAGGTGCGGCGCGCCGGACTCGACGGCAAGGGTCTCGACGCCGAGTCGGGCGAGCTCGTGGAGCTCGTCTCCGCCGGCATCATCGACCCGGCGATGGTCACGCGCTCGGCACTGCAGAACGCCGCGTCGATCGCGAAGAACATCCTCACCACCGAGTGCATCGTCGGCGAGATCCCGGAGAAGGAGCCGGCCGGTGCCGCCGGCGGCGGCATGCCCGACATGGGCGGGATGATGTAATCGCCGCAACAGGCGAGTGCCTCCATGAGGAGGCGAGTTTGGAGGGCCCGGCCGCGCGCCGGGCCCTCTTCTTGTTGCGCCTTCAAGGCGCTCGCGAGCAGGCGGTGCTGTTACTCGTTCATAACGAACTGCAACAGGTCGCCGAACACCGCCCGTCGGCGAGCCGCCGCCGTGGCATACTCGCTTCGCCATGTCAGACGATCGGTTCGCCACCGCGCTCGAGCGCTTCGACGCTCATCTCACGAAGACCGACGCGCTCTTGGAGCGCAACACCCAGGCCTTCGAGCGCAACGCGCGTGCCTGGGGGAAGACGGTCTCCGCCCTCGAGGCGATCCGTGAGTCGATCGACGACATGCGCGATCAGATTCAGGCGAACACGCGGGCCATCCTTCCTGCACGTCCTCGATCGCCTCGACAACGGCGGGCGAACGCCTCCGGCTAAGGCGGCCCCGAGCGCGAGGAGACGAGCGCGTGGGCGAGCGGCTGCGGGCGGACCCTGAGGCGCTCGGCGTCGGCGGTGCCGCGCTCCGTGGTCATCGAGACCTCGAGCAGGTCGGCCTCGTCGCGCGTGGCGGGCGCGCTCGGGCCGAGCGTGCGCTCGAGGCCGGCAAGAGCCGCACGCACCGCGGCGGGCGGCAGGTGCACACGTCGCCGGCGCCGCCCGCGCGCCCGCAGCACGGCCGCGGTGAGCTCGTCGTAGCTCACCCGGTCGGGACCGGCGAGCTCGAACCGGCCGGGCGCCGGCTCGTCGAGAGCGGCGATCGCGCAGTCCGCCACGTCGGCGGCCGCGATCGGCTCCCAAAGCGCATCGCCGCGGCCGTAGACCGGCACCGCGGGCAGCCACGCAAGGCGCTCGATCAGGGTCATCAGGCGCGCGCGCGCCGCGACGACGAGCGACGGCGCCAGGATCGTCGTCTCGAGCGGTGAGCGCGCGACCGCGTCCTCGGCTAGCGCTCGCGAGCGTAGGTAGCGCGAGCGCGCATGCTGCGACACCCCGAGCGTCGACAGGAAGAGGAACCGCGAGATGCTCGCGTGCTCGGCCGCGCGCACGAGGCGGACGGTGGCGAGCGCGTTCAGCTCCTCGATCGAGGCGCGCTGGCCGTCGCGTATGGCCGCGGCGAGGTGCACGACGCAGTCGACGCCGCGCATGGCGTGGCGAGTCGAGGTCGGGTCGGCGAGGTCGCCGAGGACGAGACCCACGCGTACGCGCTCGGCGCCGAGCTCGCGCGGGTCGCGGACGAGGCAGCGGACGGGGCGCCCCGCCGCCAGCAGGCGGCGCAGGAGCGCCGAGCCGACGGCGCCGCTCGCGCCCGTGAGGAGGATCATCGCGGCGGGCAGCGTACCGGGGACCGTAGTTAGAATGGCCGCCGCACGGACCGTACCGCGCGGCCGTCACGACTCGACTACCCCCTCAAGGAGTCAGACCCATTGGCCTACGTCATTGCTGAGCCCTGCATCGGCACGAAGGACAACTCCTGCGTCGAGGTCTGCCCGGTCGATTGCATCCATCCCACCCCCGACGAGCCGGACTACGACCAGGTAGAGATGCTCTACATCGACCCCGACGAGTGCATCGACTGCGACGCGTGCGTCGAGGCGTGCCCGGTCGACGCCTGCTTCGCCGAGGACCAGCTCCCGTCGGAGTGGGAGAAGTACATCCAGGTCAACGCGGACTACTACGCGCAGGCGAGCTGACGGCGCTGAGCCGCACCCGGGGCGTCCTCGGCGCCGCGGCTAGCTCGCCATCGGCAGCGCCACACCCGACGGCGGCGGTATGTCGGGCTTCGCCGGCGGCTGGAGCACCGGTGACTGCTGCGGCGTCGCGGCGATGAGCCCGCGCGCCGCGTGGAAGAGCGCCTGCGAGGCTGGGGCGTCGGGGTCCTCGAGGACCAGCGGGATCCCGTTGTCGGCGCCGATTCGCAGCTCTTCCTGGAGCGGAACCTTGCCGAGGAGCGGCACGTCGAGATCGTCGGCCAAGAGCTGGCCGCCGCCCTCGCCGAAGATCGTGAAGCGCTCGCCGGCCGGGGTCACGAAGCCCGACATGTTCTCGATCACCCCGGCGATCTCGAGCTCGAACCGCTGCGCGGTCTCGGCGGCGCGGCGCGCGACCTGTTGCGCGGCGGATTGCGGCGTCGTCACGATCACGAAGCGCGCCTGCGGCAAGAGCTGCGCGAGCGTCATCGACACGTCGCCGGTGCCCGGAGGGAGGTCGATCAGCAGGTAGTCGAGCTCGCCCCACTCGACGTCCTCGAGGAACTGGCGGATCGCCTTGTGGAGCATGGGCCCGCGCCAGACCACCGCCTGGTCGCG
>DATHAN010000223.1:0-3252 GCA_035296645.1 Thermoleophilaceae bacterium | reverse complement strand
GCTCGCCGCCGCCCGCGCCGAGCGTCGCGGGCTCCTGCGCCGGCTCGAGCGCGCCGACACCGACCGCGAGGCGAGCGCCCTGCGGCGCCAGCTCGAGCTCGTCGCGGGCGAGATCCGCGGCTTCCGCCGCGAGCTCGCCGCGCTCAGGCAGAGGACCGACTACGCGCGCGTCTCGGTGACGCTCACCGACGAGAGCTCGGCGCTGGGCGCGGGGTCGAGGAGCACCACCGGCGGCGCGCTCGACGACGCGCTCGGGAGCCTCGTCGCCGCCTTCAACCTGGCGATCCGGGCGCTCGGCGTACTGATTCCGTTATTGCTCGTCGCTGGGCTCGCGTGGCTCGCGGTCTCGACCGCGCAGCGGCGCCGGCGCGAGGCGGTGCTCGGCTGAGGCCTTGCACCGGGCGCCGGCCGCGCCGCACGTTGGCGCGCCTCGTGGCAGAGTGCGCGCCCAGACCGCCCCCGAGGAGAGGAGAAGAGATGGCAGACAGCGTCTACCGCGTCACCGAGGTGATCGGCGTCAGCACCGAGTCCTGGGAGCAGGCCGCGCGCAACGCCGTCGAGATCGCCGCCACGAGCGTGCGCGACCTGCGGATCGCCGAGGTGCTTCGCAAGGATGTGACGATCGAGAACGGGCAGGTGACGAACTTCCGCGTCCGGCTCGCGATCTCGTTCAAGTACGAGGCGGAGTAGGCCGCCCACCGGCCGCGAGGCCGGATGCGGCTCGAAACCGTCCTCAGAGGGGCTCGGTCGCTCGAGCGCCGTGAAGGGAAGCGCCGCGTAGCGTAGGGCTCCGTGTCGCTCGACGCCCTGATCCATCGCACGCGGCAGCCCCGCGACGAGCCGGAGGGCGCGCTCGTGCTCATGCACGGGCGGGGTACGAGCGAGCTCGACCTGCTGCCGCTGGTCGACGAGCTCGACCCCGAGCGGCGCCTGTACGGGATCGCCCCCCGCGCACCGCTCGCCCTCCCGCCCGGCGGTTGGCACTGGTACGCGGTCCCACGCGTCGGCTACCCGGACCCCGACACCTTCTGGGCCTCCTACCGCCTGCTCGAGGAGTGGCTCGAGGCGCTGGCGGGCCTGACCGGCATGCCACTGGCGCGCACGGTGCTCGGGGGTTTCTCGATGGGAGCCGTCATGAGCTACGCCCTCGGGCTCGGACGCGGGCGCCCCGCGCCCGCCGGGGTGCTCGCGCTGTCGGGCTTCATTCCCACGGTCGAGCGGTTCGAGGTCGATCTCGAGACCCGGCGCGGCTTCCCGGTCGCCACGGTGCACGGGACGGCGGACCCGGTGATCCCCGTCGAGCTCGCGCGCGAGGCGCGCCGGCGGCTCGAGGCGGCCGGGATCGACCTCCTGTACCGCGAGGCCCCCATCGGGCACTCGGTCGACCCTGCGTCCCTGCCCGTGTTGCGCGGGTGGCTGGGGGAGACGGTGGCCGCCGCAGCGGACAGCCGGGGCTCGTGACGAGCCGCCGATGGGCACGTCCTTCCCGACTACTCCGGCCCACCGTAGCGCATGTAGACCTGGTGATAGCGCTCGCTCTGGGCCGCCTCGGCGCGCTTCGCCGCCGGGTCGGAGTACCAGCCGGAGCGCCTCGCGAGCGCGATGTCGGCGAACGGGTCGCGCGTCTCCCACATGTAGTAGTTGGTGCACGCGCTCGTCGCCGGGTTGCGTGAATCCAGCTCGAGCTCGCGCTTGTTCGTGTCGAAGCTCCACAGGATCGAGCCGAGTCGCCGCTCGGTCCAAACGAAGACGTCGGCGATCGATCCGTTGCGGTCGCGCCCCGACGAGTAGCAGGTGAAGTTGCTGGCGTCGGTGTCGTAGAGGACGGTGGTGCCCGCCTCGGAGATCGCGGGGCGCTGCGAGGGCCCGTTGCCGAGCGTCCGGCAGCTCTGCCCGTTCGAGGCGTAGCGCGAGGCGACCTGACCCCCCTCGACCACCGACCGGACGATGTCGCTCACGCCGTTCGTGTCGCGGAAGGGACCGCCGACGTTCGTGGCCAGCGTCTGATACGCGATGCGCGACCCGCTCGAGCTGTCGTAGTGGTTGCCGCTCGCCGAAGGCTGCGACGAGGGCCCGTTCCCGCCGGTGCCCGAGCGCGAGCGCGAGACGAGCACAGTCCGAGCCGCGGGTGAGTCCGCTCGAGATGCGCTCGAGCGGCATCTGGCGCCAGAGGACGTCGGAGACCGAACTCCGGTCGCCGCTCGCGAGGTTCGTGGCCCTCGAGGTGAAGCCGACCGCATCGCCGCGTCGCGAGGGCACGGTCGTCTCGTACGAGTCACGGTTTCCCGCCCGCCCGTTCGTCGCCGAGGCTAGGAAGGTCAGGCCCTTGAGCCCGCCGTCGGAGTACTTCGGCTCGGCGATGAAGCGCGAGTAGACCTGCTTCGTGCCGCTCGGCGGCCTGGAGGTCACCGCGCTCTTCCACTGGCTCCGCGAGGTGCTCGTGAGCGCGAGGTTCGAGGCGTCGGAGGTGAACGCGATGCGCTCGCAGCGGCCGTCGACCGAGACGTCGTAGGTGTGACCGTTCGCCTGCCGGCCCGACGCGCTCACCGAGACTCGCCTGACCTCCCCGCTCGAGACGTAGTAGACGAAGGCGTCGGCCTTGCCGTTCGTGTCGTCGTACACGAGGTTCGACGCGCGCGAGACGAACGCCACGCACTTCGGGGGCGACCTCGACGTTGCCGCTCACCGCCGGCTTGTACGAGGGTCCCGTTGGCCGGGAACCCGCGCGGACTGCGCGTGATCAGGCGCTTGGCGCCCGGCCGCCAGCGGGTCCCGTTCGTACCCCACGGAGACCTGCGCAGCACGGTGAAGACGTCGGTGTGACCGTTCGTTTCCCCACCGACGATGTTCGAGGCGTCGGACTCGAACGCGGCCACGCGTCCGATGCGCTCGTCCTGGGAGATCGCCGCGTTGCGCGACGGTCCGTTGGGCATGCCGCCGCTCGCCGAGCTCGACAGGAGGAAGGTGTAGGGCTCGCAGCCGTAGGTGGCGCACTGAGCGCTCGCCTCGGCGGGAGCCACGCCCAGCGCCAGCGCGGCGACCGCGGCGACCGCGGCGAGCGCGAGCCTCCGGCGCCGCGCGGGCCGGCGGCTTGCGGTCGGTCGTTCCCCCGGCATCCGTCTCCCGGGATCGGATGCCGTGCGGATGGGCTTGAGGTCGCGAACTCCGCGGTCGACTGCTCGGCCGCCCGCTCTGGCCGACCGTACGCGGCGCCGCCTTCGGGATCCTGGCGTCAGTTGCGCGTTCGCACGC
>DATHAN010000222.1:0-3573 GCA_035296645.1 Thermoleophilaceae bacterium | reverse complement strand
GAAGTAGAAGAACTCGAGCTCGGGCCCCACGTTGAACGCGTCGAAGCCCATGCGCTCGGCGCGCTCGAGCGCGCGGCGCAGGACGTGGCGCGGGTCGCCCTCGTACGGCTTGCGCTCGGGCGTCTGGACGTCGCAGAACATGCGTGCCACGCCGCGGTCGTCGGGTCGCCAGGGCAGCGGCGCGTACGTCGAGGCATCCGGCATGGCGATCATGTCGGACTCCTCGATCGCGTTGAAGCCGGTGATCGACGAGCCGTCGAAGCCCATCCCGCCCTCGAACGCGTCCTCGAGCTCGGAGGCGTTGATCGAGAAGCTCTTGAGATGGCCGAGGATGTCGGCGAACCACAGCCGGATGAAGCGGATGTCCTGCTCCTCGACCAGGGCGATCACGTCGTCGGCGGTCCTGGGCTGCTCGGCCATGCGTGTGACTCCTCTCCGTGGCGGTGGCGGCGGTGCGGCAGGCTAACGAGCGCGGTCGCGGCGCCCGTCGCCGGGCGGGCGCGGCGTCAGTTCGGCAGCCAGTCGCGCGCCCAGCGCTTGAGCGCGGCCACCGCGGGCTCGAGCGCCTCGCCCTTGGAGGTCAGGCGGTACTCGACGCCGACCGGCTGCTCGTCGAGCACGTGTCGGGCGACGAGCCCCTCGGCCTCGAGCTCCTTGAGCCGCTCGGAGAGCAGCCGGTCGGAGATGTCGGGCACGAGCATGCGGATCTCCGAGAACCGCAGCGGTCCGTCGAGCAGCACGCCGAGGATCGCCCCGCTCCAGCGCTTACCGATCAGCTCGACGGCGTGGTGGTAGAGCGAGCAGCAGGCGCTGCGCTCGTGGACCACGGCACTGCGCTCGGGGGCGGGCGGCGGGGCGGTGGCGGTCGCGAGGTGCGAGCGCATACGGACAGCCTAGTCGCCGAGGGTGACGACCGTCACGCTTCCGTGGCGATCCGCGGCGGCCCCGCTCCCCGCCGTCCGGCGGTCACGCGGCGAGGGGGGAGCCGCGTGACCGCCCGACGGCGAGAAGAGGGACGGCAGCGGACGGCCCGAGCGGGTCACGCCGCCTGGAGCAGGCGTGGATCCTCGCCGGAGCCGTCGCGGGGGACGTCGCCCGCCCGGGTGATCAGGTTCGAGAAGGTGTTGAGCGCGACGTGGGTGATCGCCTCGAGGATCTGCTCGTCGGTCCAGCCCGCCTCGCGCGCCTCCTCGTGGAGATGGAGCGGCGGCGCGCCCTCGCCCTCGCTCTCGAGCACCGCCCGGACGTAGCGGAGCATCGCCGCCTCGTGCTCGTCGCGCGACTCGAAGCGCCGCGCGAGCGCCACCTCGTCGAGCCCGAGACCCGCCTCGCGCGCGGTGCGCGCGAGCGTGGCGAGCGCGTACGTGCTGCGCTGGTGCTCGGCGACGGCGAGCGCGATCCGCTGCTGGGTCTTGAGCGGGAGGGCGCCGTGACGCAGCTCGGAGCGGAAGCGCGCGTAGGCCCGCAGCGCCGCCGGCGAGCCGGCCAGCACACCCACGAGGTTCGGCACCTGCCCGCCCCCCGCGAGCGCGCCCTTGAGCACCGGGAGGCTGCGCTCCGGTGCGGTGAGGTCGTCGTGAACCTGGAACCGGCTCTCCTGAGTCTTCATTGCTTAGCCTTCTGCATGTTGCTTACGAGAGGTAAGTGTAGCCTTTAGCTCGGCCGTGGGGATGCACCTCGCGGCCTCACCCTGGTTACGCGCCGGCGCCTGCCCGGGATGTCTAGACGTCGTCGTTCAATCCCCCCTTAAGCGGCCCGTGGCGGACTCGCCGCGCGGGGCGCCGGCGGCTCCTCCGCCGCATCGGCGAGCGCCAGCGCCGGCGCTGGCGCGAGCGCGCGCGTGTGTGTACGAGCAGGGCGGTGCGAGCGCGCGCGGGCGTGTAGCGCCGTGCGCCCGGCCCTACTGCCCGGCGACCTTGGCCACGTACGCGGCGACGTCCCGCGCGCTCTCGCCCTCGAGGATCCCGGCGGGCATGAGCCCCTTACCGGTCCCGCCGTTCTTGATGGCGTCGAGCACGCGCTGCTCGTCGACCGTCCCGACCCGGTCGAGGCTCGGACCGGTCACGCCCTTGGCCTGCATCGCCCCCAGGGTGTGGCAGGCGGCACAATTCTCGCGGAAGAGCTCCTTGCCGCGCTCGAGCCGCTCATCCGGGGTGGTGCTCACGAGCGCACCCGTGCCACCGGCCGCCTCCTCCTGCGAGGCGATGACGAGCCCGGGCACGACCGCTCCAAGCCCGACGTAGATCAGGACCATGGCGACCGTGAACCAGCGGCGCCCGCCGGTCAGGTAGGCGGAGCGGGCTCGCCCGGGACCGCCCGAGAACGCGACGAACACCGCCGCCACCCCGAGCACGACCCACGGCACGAGGAAGATCCAGACCCATACGCTCATGGCCGGGCGGCATGGTAGTCAACCCCGGCGACGCGCCCGATCTCGCGTCGGGGGTCGGGCGCCTCACCCGGCCAGGAGATCGGCCCCCGCGTACACGTTGAACGACTCGCCGCGGACGAACCCGCACAGGAGCAAGCCGCGCTCGCGCGCGAGCTCGACCGCGAGCGTCGACGGGGCCCCCACGGCCACGAGCCCGAGTAGGCCGGCCATGCTCGCCTTCTGCACGAGCTCGAATGACGCCCGCCCCGACAGGCACGCGTAGAGCCCCTCGGCGGGGGCCGGGTAGCGTCCCTCGAGCAGCAGGGCGCCGAGCGCCTTGTCCATCGCGTTGTGGCGCCCCACGTCCTCGCGAACGACGACCGGAACGCCGTCGGACCCGAAGAGCGCGGTCGCGTGGAGGCCGCCCGTGCGCTCGAACGCGCGCTGGGCGCGCCGCGCCGACTCCGGGACCGCGAGCACGGCTTCGGGCGAGAGCGGGGCCGCGCGCGACCCCGCCGGCGGGGCGGCGCCGCGCACGAACTCGAGCGCGCCCTTTCCGCACACCCCGCACGAGGAGGTCAGGTAGAAGCGCCGCTCGCCCGAGGGGTCGCGGCGCAGCCCGCGGCGCGTGCGGACATCGACGACGTTGGCCGCGAGGTCGTCGCTCGGTCCGACCGCGGGGACGTCGTCGCGCCCCGCGATCAAGCCCTCGCCCGCGAGGAAGCCGACCGCGAGCTCCTCGTCCTCGCCCGGGGTGCGCATGGTGACGGCGAGCGCGGCGCCGTCGATCCGAATCTCGAGCGGCTCCTCGACCGCGAGGTCGTCGCGGACCCGCTCCCGGCCGCCCGCGCCGACGCGCTCGATCCACGCCAGGCCGACGTGAGGGTCGAAGGCGGTGGCCACCGGCGCGCCCGTCTCCGCCTACGGCCGGCCGGCGGGCCGGGCAAAGGGAAAGCGCGTGTCGCCCTGGGTGCCGACCGGGAGCAGCGCGCCTCCCCGCCTAGCCGGCGACGAGCGCGGGCTCGAAGTCGTCGTCCGGCCCCGACGCGCCCGCGTCGAGCCGCGCGAGGTAGCCGTCGGCCGCGGCCGCGCACTTGCGGCCCTCGGCGATCGCCCACACGATCAGCGACTGACCGCGGCGGGCGTCGCCGCACGCGAACACCCCCGGCACCGAGGTCGCCCACTCCTCCTCGCTCGCGTGC
>DATHAN010000221.1:0-8480 GCA_035296645.1 Thermoleophilaceae bacterium | reverse complement strand
GATCGACGTCATCCTTCCCGTCCTCGACGAGGCGGAGGCGATCCCGTGGGTGCTCGAGCGGATGCCCGCGGACTACGCCCCGCTCGTGGTCGACAACGGATCGAGCGACGGCTCGGCCGCGGTCGCCGAGCGACTCGGAGCGCGCGTCGTGCGCGAGCCGCAGCGCGGCTTCGGCGCGGCCTGCTTCGCCGGCCTGAGTGCCGCGAGCGCCGACGTCGTGTGCTTCATGGACTGCGACGGTTCGCTCGACCCCGCCGACCTGCCGCTCGTCGCCGACCGGGTCCTCGCCGGGCGCTCAGACCTCGTCCTCGGCGAGCGCCACGCCGAGCCCGGCGCGTGGCCGGCCCCCGCGCGGCTCGCCAACCGGGCGCTCATGCTCGAGGTTCGGCGGCGCAGCGGCGTGAGCCTGCGCGACCTCGGCCCGATGCGCTGCGCCCGCCGCGCCGGCCTGCTCGACCTAGGGCTGCGCGATCGCCGCTACGGCTGGCCGCTCGAGATGGTCCTGCGGGCGGCGGCAGCCCGGTGGCGGGTCGAGGAGGTGCCCGTCCCGTACCACCCTCGGACGGGCAAGTCGAAGGTGACCGGCACGATCCGGGGCACGCTGCGCGCGGCGCGCGACATGGCGCGGGCCCTGCGGTGACCGGCGCGCGGGCCCGCGCGGCCCCGGCCTCGTTGATCGTGATCGCCAAGGCACCGGTCGCCGGCCGCTCGAAGACGCGCCTGAGCCCGCCGTGCACGCCCGCCGAGGCCGCGGCGCTCGCCGGCGCGGCGCTCGAGGACACGCTCGCCGCGGTCGCCGCCGTGCCCGGCTCGCGACGCCGCCTGCTCGTGCTCGAGGGCTCGCCGGACGGTTGGCCGCCCGCCGGCTTCGAGCTTCATCGGCAGCGCTCCGGAGGCCTCGGCGAGCGGCTCGCCGGCGCGTTCGCCGCGGCGGGCGGCCCGGCGTTGCTCGTCGGCATGGACACCCCCCAGCTCACCGCCGCCCAGCTCGAGCGGGCGCTCGAGGCGCTCGAGCGGCCCACGGTCGACGCGGTGCTGGGGCGAGCTCCTGACGGCGGGTACTGGGCGATGGGCCTCCGCGAGCCGGACGAGCGGGTGTTCGCCGGCGTTCCCATGAGCTCGCGCGAGACCGGTGCCCACCAGCGGGCGCGCCTCGAGGAGCTCGGCCTGCGAGTGGCCGAGCTCGAGCCGCTCCGCGACGTCGACACGATCGCCGACGCGCGGGCGGTCGCGGCCGAGCGACCGGACTCGCGCTTCGCGCGCGCGCTGGCGGCGCTCGCGCTCGACGGGTAGCTTCCGCACCATGCGCGTCAACCGGCTGAGCCGCGCCCTGCGAAGCGCCGAGGACGCGCGCCGGCCGCCGCTGCCCGACCCGCCCGAGGTCGGCCCGTTCCGCCGCGACGCCTGGCGCAGCCCGCTGCGCGGACCGTGGCTCAGCTCAGTGCTCAGCGTGGCGCTGCTCGTGCTGCTCGGGATCGTTGTCCTCACGGGGTTCCTGTCCCACGCCGCCTACGACCCCGGGCTCGGGCAGAACGCGACGAGCGACGCCCTCAAGGGGCTGTACTTCTTCGCCTGGCCGACCGACCCGTCGTGGCTGTACGCGCTGACCCAGGGGCTCCACGTGGTGTGCGGGCTCGCGGCGATCCCCGTCCTCCTGGCCAAGCTGTGGGCGGTCATCCCCAAGCTCTACGAGCGGCCGGCGGTGGCCTCGATCTCGCACGGCCTCGAGCGCCTGAGCCTCGCGCTGCTCGTGGGCAGCTCGCTCTTCCTCGTCGCCACCGGCGTGCTCAACATCCAGTACTGGTACGCGGGGCTCGGCTTCAACTTCACGCCCGTCCACTACGCGGCGGCGCTGGTGTTCGTCGGGGTGCTCGTCTTGCACGTCGTGCTCAAGCTCCCGATCGTCGCGAGCGCCCTCACCGACGACGGCGTCCTGCGCCCGCTGCGCGCCGGCCGGCGCGAGACGCGCGCGCCCGCGCTCGAGCGGAGCCTGAGCGTGGCGACCCAGCCCGCCGAGGCGACGATCTCGCGCCGCGGCTTCCTGGGCGCGGTCGGCCTGGGCTCGGTCACGCTCGCGGGGCTCGCCGCCGGCCAGTCGCTCGTCGGCGGCTACCTCCGCGAGACCGCGCTGCTCGCCCCGCGCGGACGCGCCCTCGGCACCGGCCCGAACGACTTCCCGGTCAACCAGACCGCGCGCGCCGCCGGCATCACTCCCGCCCTGACCGGCGCCGACTGGCGCCTCACCGTCCACGGGCGGCGGCGGCTCGTGCTGTCGCGCGACGAGCTGCTGTCGCTCCCGCTTTCCACCCACCGCCTCCCGATCGGGTGCGTCGAGGGCTGGTCGACGCTCGAGGCCTGGACCGGGGTGCCCCTGCACGGGCTCGCCGAGCTCGCTGGCGCCCGCGACTCCGAGGAGCTCGTCGTCGAGTCGATCGAGCGCGGGAGCCCGTACGGGCGCGTCTCGCTCAGCCGCGGAAAGCTCGTCGACTCGCGCTCGCTGCTCGCGCTGCGGGTCAATGGTGCCGACCTGTCGCCGGACCACGGCTACCCCGCGCGGATCATCGTCCCGGCCCTACCCGGAGTGCACAACACGAAGTGGGTGCGCGCGCTCACCTTCCGCGTCGCGTGAGCGGAGCGCCCGCGGGCTGAGCGACGTGCGCGACTCCTTCCGCCGAGCCTACGGAGCGGAGCCGCTCCATCTCCTCGTCGCGCTGGCGACGCTCGCGTTCGCCGGCTTCGGCTTCGTCACGGCGGCCGCGCGCCCCGACCGGCTCGCCTTCCTGCTGTGGTTCGGCGGCGCGGTCATCGGGCACGACCTCGTGCTCTTCTGGCTGTACGCGGCGGTGCGGCGGGGGCTCGAGCGAACGGGCCGTCGCCTCGGCCCTGGCGGCCGCGAGCGGGCGATGCGCGCGATCAACCACCTGACCGTTCCCGCCTTCGTGTCCGCCCTGCTGCTGCTCGTGTGGTTTCCGCTCATCTTCGGGCTCGGCGCTCCCGTCTACGAGCGCCGGGCCGGCATCCCGCTCGACCCCGACCTCTACCTCGGGCGGTGGCTGCTCGTGACCGCCGCGCTGTTCAGCGGCTCGGCGGTGGTGTACCTCGCGCGGCTCCGCCGCGCCTGAGACGACTCCCCGGACGCGGTGGCGCCGCGCGCACGCGACCCCGGGCGCTCAGCCCGTTCGCGCGATCAGCACGCTGCAGTGCGCGTGGTGGCCCACGTCGTTCGGCACCGATCCGAGCAGGAAGCGCTGGGCGCCGGTCATGCCCTTGTTGCCCACGACGATCAGGTCGGCGCCGTGCTGGTCGGCGGCGTTGATCAGCGCCTCGCTGGCGTCCTCCTGGATCACGTGCGTCTCGACGTCGGAGACGCCCTCGCGGCGAAGCGTCTCCGCGGCCCGCTCGGCCTCAGCCTCGGGGTCGCCGCCGGGGCCGGAGACGGCGCGAACCACGTGCACGTTGGCGCCGGTCGCCTTGGCGACCGAAGCCGCCTCTCCGACGGCCGCCGTGGCGCGCTCCGAGCCGTCCGTCCCCACGATGATCGTCTTGAACACCCTTATCCTCCTACCTGGCCGACGGTTCGAAACTGCTCGTACTCGCGCTCGCGCAGGTACTCCAGCAGGTCGAGCGCCTCGAGCAACCCGCGGTGGAAGCGCCGCGGCGTGGTCGCCGGGGCGAGATGGTCCGACATCACCTCGACCACCGGCGCCTCGAGCCGGTGCGCGAGCTCGCGCTGGCGGCTCTCGGGCACGAGCAGGTCGGTGCAGGTGATGAGGACGACCATCGGCTGGCGAACGTCCTCGAGCCACGGCCGGCTGTCGAAGCGGCCGATCTCGCGCCCGGCCTCGGCGATGTCCTCGGCCGAGCCGCGGCGGAGCTCGCCGACCACCCAGTCCGTGGTCTCCTCGTCGCCGCGTACGACCGCGTTGACCGCGAGGGACCACGACCACCGCGGGGCGAGCCGCAGCCACCACTGGAACGCGCCCATCCCCGTCCACACGAGCTGGAGCAGCAGGCTCTCGCGGAGCTCGGTCGAGGTCGCGGCGAGGACCGCGCCGGCGACCTCGTGGGGGTGGCGCTTGGCCATGAGCTGGGCGATCAGCCCACCCATCGAGTACCCGACGCACAGCACCGGCCCGCAGTCGAGATAGCGGATGAGCGCGGCGGCGTCGGCAGCGCAGCCCGTGAGCGAGAAGGGCTCCTGCCGGAGCCCGCGCCCGTGTCCGCGGGCGTCGAGCGCGATCACCCGGTAGCCCTGCTCGTGCAGGATCCAGAAGGTGCGGAACCAGTGCGCGTCGGTGGGGACCATCCACCCGTGCAGGAGGAGGATCGTCCCCCGCGAGCCGCCCGGCGGGTCGTCGGTGTCGCGGTAGAAGAGATCGCCCGCGCCCGGAACCTGCGAGATGTAGCCCTGCGGCATCGGCGGCCGCGGGTTGTCGAGCGAGGTCTGCCCGGACACGATCTGACGCACGACGACGCGCGCCTGGCGGGCGAAGATGGCGCTCGTCCGCGCCGCGTCGAGCGGATGGATCACGAGCCCTGCGGCCGGGCGCCTGAGGCCGAGTCCATGGCCCGATATTACCCGCGCTCGCCGTCGTCAGTCCCGGTTGCACGGCCCCCGAGCGGCGATCGGTCGCCAGGAATTCCCCGCTCAGGCGCCGTTCGGGTCGGCGCCGACCGCCTTACGGGCGTGTATGGCGCTCGATGCGGTCGACGATCTCGCGGGCGATGGCCAGGCACGCGGTCGCCGCCGGCGACGGAGCGTTGCGCACGTGCAGTGCGCCGCCGGCCTCCTCGAGCACGAAGTCGTCGAGCAGGCGCCCGTCGCGGGCGAGCGCCTGCGCCCGCACCCCGGCGAACCCCGGCTCGAGGTCGTCCGCATCGAGCTCGGGAACGAACCGCGCTCCCTCCGCCGCGAGCGCCCGGCGGCTGAGCGCGTGGCGAAGCTCGCGCGCTCCGGTCCGCCACCAGCGTCGCGCCATGCGCCACGTGCCCGGCCAGGCGAGCGTTGCGGCGAGGTCGCGGGGGCGCACTGTCCGGAGGCGGTAGGCGTCGCGTGCGCCGGCGAGCAGAGCGGTCGGCCCGACGAGGACCTCGCCGTCCGGGTCGCGCGTGAGGTGGACCCCGAGGAACGGCAGCTCGGGGTCGGGCACCGGATAGATCAGCCCGCGCACGAGCTCGCGGCGCTCGGGCCGGAGCCGGGCGTAGGCGCCGCGGAAGGGGACGATGCGCGGGTCGGCGCCCGCGCCCGCCGCCTCGGCGAGGCGATCGGACCACGCTCCCGCGCACACGACCGCGCGCCGGGCGCGGACCTCCTCCCCGCCCGCGAGCTCGAGGCGCAGGCCGGCGGCGCCGGCGCGACCGGTCGCGGCGTACGACGCGCCCGCGACGCGCGTTCCGGTGACCACCGCGCCCCCGGCGCCACGCACGTCGTCGGCGAGCGAGCGCGCCACCGCGCCGAAGTCGACGAGCCCCGTGGCCGGCGAGTGCAGGGCGGCGAGCCCGCGGGCGTGGGGCTCGATCTCCTCAAGCTCCGCCGCGCCGATGCGTCGCAGGCCCGGCACGCCGTTGGCCCGCCCCCGGCGCTCGAGCTCGTCGAGTCCCGGGAGCTCGCGTGACTCGGCCGCCACGATTACCTTCCCGCACCGGAGGGTCGGCACGCCGCGGGCCTCGCAGTAGTCGTACAGCTCGCGGGCGCCGGCCACGCACAGCCGCGCCTTGAGCGAGCCGGGCGCGTAGTAGATCCCGGCGTGGATCACGCCGCTGTTGTGGCTCGTCTGGTGCGCGCCGACGCGATCCTCGGCCTCGAGCACGACGACGCGCTCGCCGGGCCGGCGCACGAGCGCCTCGCGCGCCACCGCGAGCCCGACGATCCCGGCGCCGACGACGGCGAGCGAGTGCTCCTCCCCCGCCGCCGGTGCGGATTGCTCGCTCACCCGTGGCGACTGTAGTCAGGGGTGCTCGACGAGCCGCCTCGCGGCGTTCCCCGGCTCTCGGGCTCGCCGCACGGGAGGTCTGGCCGGTGTCCGGGTGCGCGCGTACGGGTGAGCCGCGTTGAGCACCGACGTCCCCGACGGCCCGTCCCCCGCGCCGATCCGCCCGCGCGAGGCGGTCACCGAGATGCGCGTGCGCGCGCCGATGCGCGGGAACGGGCGGCTCGAGCGGCTGCTCGAGGCCGCGAACGGAAACAACCGCCTCAAGGCCTTCTGGCGCGGCCAGGACGTCACCGCGGACCGGCTCGGCATGTCGGACCACTCGTGGGTCCACCTCCAGATCGTCCTCAACATCGCTCTGCGGCTGATCCGGCTCCTCACCCGCCGTGGGATAGAGCCGGCGCTCGTCACCGACCACGCGATGCGCCCCCACGACGCGGAGGTGGTCATCGCCTGCGCGTGCTGCTGCACGACACCGGCATGGCGATCCACCGCACCAACCACGAGCAGTAACAGCCTCTTCCTCGCCGCGGATCTCCTTCCAGGGCTGCTCGCCGACGTCTACGACGAGCCGGAGCGCACGGTCGTCGCCTCGGAGGCCCTGCACGCGGTCATCGCCCACCGCCGCCGCGGCGAGCCGTTGACCGTCGAGGCAGACGTGGTGCGCGTCGCCGACGCGCTCGATCTCGCCAAGGGGCGCTCGCGCGTCCCGTTCGAGTCCGGGCGGCCGAACATCCACTCGCTGTCGGCGGCGGCGATCGACGCGGTGAACATCGAGCCGGCGACGAGCGCGGTCCGCATCGAGATCGCCATGAACAACTCGGCGGGGATCTTCCAGGTCGACGAGCTGCTCGCCACCAATCTGCGCGGCTCGTCGCTCGAGGAGAACGTCGAGGTGGTGGCGAGCATCGACGCCGAGCACGAGAGGCGGCTCCTGCCGGTGTTCCGGATCTAGCTAGCGGGCGGTCACGCCACAGCCGCGGGCGCGAACCGCAGCCGGAGCGCTTCGAGCCCGTACACGCCGTTGATCGACCCGTACTCCGGGTCGCCGTCGAGCTCGATGCGCTCGATGCGCGCGGACAGGAAACCGAGGGCCTCGCCGAGCTCGGCGCGGGCGAGGTTGGCACCGAGGCAGAAGTGGATCCCAGCGCCGAAGGTCAGCGGCTTGGCCCGCCCGCGGTCGGCGGTGATGTCGAACGCCTCGGGGCCGGCGGAGCCGGCGGTCGCAGGGTCGAGGTCGCGGTTGGCGGTGAACGCGCACACCATGACGATCGTCCCCTCCGGGAAGCGCACGTCGCGGAGCTCGACGTCCTCGTGGAGGATGCGCGCGGTGAACGGCGTGATCGGCTCGTAGCGGAGGATCTCCTCGACGGCCGCCGGCACGAGCTCTGGCCGCGCGCGCAGGAGCTCCCACTGCTCGGGGTGCTCGCAGAACAGGCGCATCCCGTGGGCGAGCTGGCTCTGCGTCGTGTCGACGCCCCCGACGAGCACGTTCAGGACGAGGTTCACGCACTCGACCTCGGACAGGCGGTCGCCCTCCGCCTCGGCGGCGAGCAGCTGCGACAGCAGGTCCTCCCCCGGCCGCGCGCGCCGCTCGGCGAGCAGGGCGTGCGCGTACTCGTAGAACTCGAGCACAGCCCGCTCGATCTCCGCGCGCTCGTTCATCAGGCTCGGCGCGTCGAACTGGCGCTGGATCCAGTTCGACCAGTGGTGCAGCCGCGGCGCGTCGGCGAGCGGCGCGCCCATCACGCGCGCGATCGTCAGCGACGGGTACGGCTTGGCGAAGGCCGCAACGAAGTCGCAACGGCCGTCGTCGCGGACGGCGCCCCACCGCTCGCCCAGGAACTCGCGCATCGCCGGTCGCCAGCGGTCGGCGGCGCGCGGGGTGAACGCGGGGTTGACGAGGTTGCGCAGCCGCCGGTGGTCGGCGCCGTTCAGGTTGAGGATGTTGCGCCGCATCTCCTCGAGCAACGGCCCCTCCTCGATCTCGAACAGCTCGGCGATCTTCATCCCGGGAAAGGTCGCGCTGCGCGTGCGCAGGAAGAAGCCGGCGGCCTCGCGGTCGAGCACGAACACCCCGAGCGGCGAGCGGGCGAGCCACGTCCGCTCGCGCAGCTCCTCCATCTCCGCATGGAAGCGCGGGCCGCGCAGCTCCGGATCGAAGTACTCGAGCTCCGGCAGCTCGAGCTCGGTGACCGCCCGCATGCGGCGACGCTAACACGGGGCGCCCTCGCGCAACCGATCGCCTCGACAACCGGTTAGCCTTCCGCGCGATGCTCACCCTCACCGGAATCGACGAGGTCAGGGCGCACGTCGGCGAGGAGCTCGGCGTGAGCGACTGGCACGACGTGACCCAGGACGAGATCAACCGCTTCGCCGAGGTAACCGGCGATGACCAGTGGATCCATGTCGACGTCGAGCGCGCGGAGCAGACACCGTTCGGCGGGACGATCGCCCACGGCTACTACACGCTCTCGCTCGCGCCGATGTTCTCCTACCGGCTGTTCACCTTCGAGGGCTTCGCCTTCGCCATGAACTACGGCCTCAACC
>DATHAN010000220.1:0-2772 GCA_035296645.1 Thermoleophilaceae bacterium | reverse complement strand
AGCGACCAGGTGTCCTCGTTGAGGTCCATGTTCACGAGCACGTAGCCGGGCATCGTGCGGCGCTCGACCTGGACCTTCTGGCCGTCCTTCATCTCGGACACCTGCTCCATCGGGATGACGACCTGGCGCACACGGCGCTCCTGCCCGAGCGAGCTGACCCGGTGCTCGAGGTTGTGCTTGACCTTGTTCTCGTGCCCCGAGTAGGTGTTGACGGCGTACCAGCGGAACATTGGGCTCGGCAGTCTAGAAGTTGCCTTCGGTGAGCGCGCGAGCGCTCAGATGAGCGCCCGGATCAGGCGCGAGAAGACCGCGTCGAGGGCGCCCAGGTACGCGCCCATGATGATCACGAAGGCGATCACCACGCCGGTCAGCGTGGTGATCTGCTGGCGGTTCGGCCACTGGACGCGCTTGAGCTCGGCCCACACCGCGACGAGGAACGCGACGACCCTCCCGCGCCCGTGCGCGTCGGCCCCGCCGGCCTCGTCGCCGGTCGCCGGCCGGCCGCGCGCGGCGGCGGCCTCGGGGTCCTCCTCCGTGTCGGCGGCGAGCGGCGGCGGCGGCGTCTCGACCACGGTGTCGGAGCGTCCGACGTCCTCGGGCGGCGCGCTCGCGGCCAGGTCGGCGCCGGTCTCGACCCCGACCTCGGCGGGAACCGTCCCGCCCTGCTCGGCCTCGAAGCCGCGCGAGCCCGCGCCGTCGGCCGCCGGGACCGCTTCGTCCGGAGCGACCTGGCCGTCGCCCCCGGCCTCGGTCCCGGGCCGCGGGGCGCCCGGCGTGCGCGCGCGCTCCTCGCTCTGCCGCTGCGCCCGGCGCTGGGCCTGGCGCTGCTTGGCGCGCTGGCGATCCTTGGCCATCGGCCCGGCTAGCCGTGCTCGCCGCGCTGCGCGGGCGAGGAGGGCAGGCGAACGCGCCTCACCGCGTCTCCTTGTGGTCGGTGTGCCGCCCGCACCAGCGGCAGTACTTGCGGAACTCGATCCGTCCGGGATCGTTGCGCTTGGACTTCTCGGTCTGGTAGTTGCGGCGGCGGCACTCCTCGCACGCGAGGGTGACGCCGATTCGCACGTCTCCGCGAGCCATGTGCTCCTCGTCTTAGTCGTTCGCGGCGCGGGCGCAAGAACGCCTCCCCGCCCGCGCGAGGCCGGTCGAGTCTAGCGCTCCTCGCCGGGGTCCCCGGGTGCAGTCTCGCCGCCGTGGCGTAGGCGGTCGCGGACGAGCCACAGCCCGATGACCACGAACGGGACAAGGTAGATCAGGCTCACGGCCCAGTGGCCGGCGTGGGCGAGGACGAGCACGCCCCGAGGCTAGCGACGACGCGCCGGCGCGGTCCCCGGCGCCGCCCCCGCCGCCGCTGCCAGCCGCCCGAGCGGGACGGGAGCGAGCCGCTGGCGCTCGATCCCCTCGAGGTGGCGCTCGAGACCCGGCGCGTCGGCGGACGAGGAGGCCGACACGACGACGATCTCGCCCGGGCGGAGCGGAGGATCTCCAGCCGCCGCGGGGGCGCCCGGTCCCGCGCCCAGCGTGCGCGCTCCGACCACCGGCGAGCCGCCCACGCTGCGCGCGAGCGCGTACTGGCCGAGCGTGGCGCCGTCGCGCGGGGCGAGGTAGAAGAACCGGCGCGGGAGCCCGAGGGTGCGAGCCTCTCGCCGCAGGACCCTGCGGGTGCTCAGCCAGCGCGAGGGCTCGGACGAGCTGAGCTCCGGGACGACCTCGTCGCCCAGGCCGCGCACGGCGGCGATCGACGCCGGGTCGAGCGCGCGGTCGGTGAAGGTCGCGTCCCGTCCCTCGCGGGCTAGCCCCCGCGCGAGCGCGGGGACGTCCTGGGGCGGGGCCTGGACGATCACGCCGACGAGCCGCTCGGGGACGGGCAGCTCGCGCACCGGGCGCAGCTTGTCGAAGCGCGCGGCCGCCACCGAGTAGGTCTCGTCGGTGGAGAGCGCGCCGGCCGCGAGCACGGCCGTGAGCGCGAGCGTGGCCGTGGCGCGACCGGCCGCGAGCCGCCAGGGCGCGATCCGCTCGACGCGCGGCGCGAGCGAGGGAACGAGCGTGGCGGCGCTCGGGAGCGCGAGCAGGCGGTGGGCGGCGCGCTCGCGGTCGCCCGCCTCGATCGCCTCCTTCAGCGCGGCGCGGAGCGCGGCCGGGCCGCCGGCGACCTCGGCGAGCCCCAACCGCTGCATGGCGCGCGCGTTGGCGCGCCAGTGGCCGGGCGGCGGCGCGTAGATCACCGTCGCGCACCCGCGGGCGAGCGCCTCGAGGGCGGTCACCCCGCCGCCGGGATGGACGAGCGCGTCGGCGGCGGCGAGCAGGTCGCTCATGCGGTCGGTGAAGCCGAGCACGCGCACGCGCGCGTCGCAGGCGTGCGCGTGCGCGAGCCGCTCGCGCAGCGCTTCGTTGCGACCGGCCACCGCGACCACGCAGACCTCGCCGAGGCCGAGCGCGACCGCAACCGCCCCCTCGACGTCGCCGATCCCCCAGCCCCCGCCCGCGACCACGACCACGGGACGGTCGGGGGAGAGCCCGAGCGCCCGCCGGGCGTCGTCGAGCTCGCGCGGCTCGAGAAAGGCGCGGTCGACGACGGGCCGGACGTGGCGGACCCCGCCCTCGCCAACCATCCGCTCGATCGCCGGCACCGATGGCGCGTGCATGACGAAGTGGTGGTCGACCCCCCGGCTGGTCCAGAAGGGGAAGCTCGTCAGGTCGAGGATCGCGCTGCACGCGGGCACCCCGAGGCGCCCGCGCCGGCGCAGGCGCCCGAGGACCGAGGTGAGTCCCGGA
>DATHAN010000219.1:0-2450 GCA_035296645.1 Thermoleophilaceae bacterium | reverse complement strand
CTCGAGCGCACCGATCTCGAGCGGCGGCTGGGCGAGGACGGGAGTCAGGAGCACGTCGTGGTCGGTGAAGAACGACAGCCCAGCGCGCGCGGCGAGGCGCAGGTAGGCGATCGCGGAGATGTAGTCGACCGCGCTCGTCGTCTCGGCCTGCTCGGCCATCTGACGCGTCAGCGGCTCGAGCTTGTCGCGGTCGACCTCCCCACCCGCCAGCGCCGCGAGGCTCCGGACGTTGGCGCCTACGTCGCAGACCCACAGCCGCATGAAGTTCTGCATCCAGGGAGCGGGGTCGAAAGGGATCTGCGCCTCCTCGACGCGGTGGCCGAGCGACTCGAGCAGCTCGGCCGTGCGCTCGACCGCCGCGACGTGCTCCGGGTCGACCGCGGCGTCGTTCGGCGCCTCGGTGGCGTACCCGACACGGAGCATGCCCGGGTCGCGCTCGGCCGTGGCCGCGAACCCCTCGGGCGGCGAGGGGAGGGGGAAAGGGTCGCCCGGCTCATAGCCCGCGAGGATGTCGAGGGACAGGGCCGTCTCCGCGACCGTCCACGAGACGACGCCCTCGGAGACGAGCCCGATCGTGTCGTTGGGGACGGGGGAGACCGACACGCGCCCGCGGGTCGGCTTTAGCCCGACGAGCCCGCAGCACGCCGCGGGGATGCGCGTCGACCCGCCCCCGTCGTTGGCGTGAGCGAGCGAGAGCATGCCCGCGGCGACCGCGGCCGCGCTCCCGCCCGACGAGCCGCCGGGGGTGCGCGAGGTGTCCCACGGGTTGCGCGCCGGGCCGAAGCGGTGCGGCTCGGTCACCGGGAGGATCCCGAGCTCGGGAACGTTCGTCTTGCCGACGACGATCGCGCCTGCGCCGCGCAGGCGCCGCACGACGGAGCTGTCGACCGGCGGGATGAAGTCCCCGGTCGCCGCCGACCCGAACGTCGTCCGCACGCCCTCGGTCAGCGCCAGGATGTCCTTGATCGCGATCGGCACCCCGGCCAGCGGTCGCTCGTCTCCGAGGCCCACCAGCTCGGCCTCGTCGAGCGCGCGGTCGGCGCACATCGTCACGAACGCGTTCAGCTCGGGGTTGAGCCGGTCGATCGCCGCGAGCGAGGCCTCGACGAGCTCGCGCGCCGACACCTCGCCCCCTCGGACGAGCGCCGCCTGCTCGATGGCGGACTTGCGCAGGGCTTCCTCGGACATCTCTCCTCCGGCGTCGATTCGCGGCTCACCCTACCCGAGTGGGAACATCTTCCCGTGGCGGGCGACGACCGTGCGCCGGCCGGGGTCGTGCGCGTGCGCGCGCCGAACCCCTCGGCGCTCACCCTCGACGGGACGAACACGTACGTCGTCGCGGGCTGGGTGGTCGACCCCGGCCCGGACGAGCAGGATCACCTCGACAGGGTGTTGAGCACCGCGTCGAGCGCTCCGCGCGAGCGCTCGCTCGAGGGCATCGTCCTCACACACGGGCATCCCGACCACGCCGGCGGCGCCGAGGAGCTCGCGCGTCGCGCGGGCGGGGCGGCGGTGATGCGCCCGCGTGGCGGCGAGCGCGTCGGCCCGTTCGAGGCGATCGCCACGCCGGGCCACGCGCCCGACCACGTCTGCCTCCTCTTCGGGCGCGTGCTCTTCACCGGCGACACCGTGCTCGGCGAGGGAAGCGTGTTCATCAGTCCGGGCGAGGGCTCGCTGTCCGCCTACCTCGACTCCCTGCGGCGGCTGCTCGAGCTCGAGCTCGAGGTGCTGTGCCCGGGACACGGGCCGTTCGTGTGGCAACCCCGCGAGCGCATCGAGGAGGTGCTCGCCCACCGGCTCGAGCGCGAGCGATGGCTGCTCGACGCGCTCGCCGCGGGTGCGCGCACGCGCGAGGAGATGCTCGAGGCCGCGTGGTCCGATGTCCCCGACGCGCTCCGAGGCGCGGCCGCGCTCACACTCGAGGCGCATCTCGAGAAGCTCGCCGAGGAGGGCAGGCTGCCCGAGGGGGTGCGCTGAGCGCTCAGCGCCTGGCTCCGCGGATCCCGCCACGGCCGGCCGCGGCAAGAGCACGAGGCTAGACTTCTCCGCCGCGTGATCTCGACCAACCAGTTCTGGTCCGTACTACGGGACACATAAACTGGGTGGGGCGCCGGTCGCATGAGCTGCGACCTCGAGCGCGCAGCGGTCAAGTACGCGGTCGACGGCTACCGCGTCCTGCCGGTGAAGCCGGGTGCGAATGCTCCACCGCTCGAGCAGGGATGGCAGCGCAAGGCGACGGACGATCCCGTCCGCGTCGAGGCGCTCTGGCACAAGTACCCGGACGCCAATCCCGGCATCGCAACAGGCCGGGGGCTAGTCGTCCTCGACTGCGATACACAGCGAGTGGATCGTGCCGCCGTGGGAGGTCGAAGAGGCACCGATCCCTGCCGAGCTCGAGCGGCTGATCCGCGAGATCAAGAAGGGCGAGACGGCGAGGCGGGCGCCCGGCC
>DATHAN010000218.1:0-3392 GCA_035296645.1 Thermoleophilaceae bacterium | reverse complement strand
CAGCACCGGCGGTGCCAACGTCCACGGTCGCGGCGGCCATCACTTCCGCGGTCACGGCGGCGACGTCAACGGCCATGGCCACGGCGGCGTCAGCAGCTTCGGCGTCGGCGGAGGCGGTGGTGTAGGCGGCGTGTCGCTCGCGCGCACCGGCTTCGAGGCGTGGATCCTCGCGCTGATCGGCGGCGCTGCGCTCGCCGGCGGTGTCGGGATGCTGGCGCTCCGGCGCCGGGGTGTGCTGAGCGCGTCGTAGCGCCGACCGGCACACGGCAACGGACAGACGGGGCGCCTGTGGGCGCCCCGTTTGCGTTGTGGGTGCGTGTGCGCTTGGCGGCTCGGCGAGCGCTCAGGTGCTCGGCCAGCGAGCGGATCGGCTCCGTTGCCCCGGGTACGCGATCCCGCGAGAGCCGGGACTCGAGCGAGCGCTTTCCATGTCGAGGACCTAACGCGGACCGCGGTGTGCGCCCGCGGCACCCGACTCCTCCGCCGCCTCGTGTAGGCTGACCCGCTCGCGGAGGAGCGCGCCCCGGCGGTTGGCTCCTCGGCAAGGAGACGGCGACCCATTCTCGATTAACACCGCCGTGGCAGGGGGCCGAGGCCGAGCAGGCTCGCCCATGCGGTCGGTTTCACAAAGGAGCGACATGACAAAGGGAAGGCTCATCCGCGGCCTCGGCCTTGCGACGGGGCTCGTACTGGCTCTCGCCGGGCCCGCCCAGGCGGGCGAACACGGCGACGTGGTCACCTTCGACCAGCCGTATCCGCTCGCGGACTCGACCCGCCTCGAGGTGCAGGGCCGCCGCGTCGACCCGGGCGTCGGCACGACGGACGTCAGGCGCGCGCACTGCCGCCTGCCGAGGGCGGTGCTGTCGCTCGAGCCGCACGAGCGGGCGGTCGAGCTTCGGCAGCTCGCGCTCAACCGGCGGACCTGCCGCGCGGTCTTCGAGCGTGGCGAGCCGCCGAAGTCGGCCCGCGGCGCCGCCGCCGGTAAGACGCAGAGCAGCGGGTCTCGCGAGACCGGCGGGACCAGCGACGGCGTGCAGGCGCAGGGGGCCACCCCGGACTGGGGTGGCTGGTCGAGGGCCTGGTACCGCGACCGCCGCAACGGCAGGATCGTGAACCAGGTCCAAGCCGGCGCGGACTGGACGTCGCGGGGCGGCTGTATCGACGCCAGCAACCTCTGGTTCCGCAACTCCGCCCACACGGACAGCGGGTGGCGCGAGGTCTCGCACCGCTGGTCGAGGATCCAAGGCATCTGCGACTACGTCGTCTCCTCGGTCAACGCCCACTTCCAGGACCGCAACTTCCGCGGCTGCACCGGCGGGCCGGTCGTCGACAGCTACTACAGCCGGGTCCGGTTCGTCGGCTACCCCGACGGCACGATCCGGGGCAGCAAGTCGAGCTGGAACGAGCCGAGCTGCAAGGACGTGCTGGTCGCCTACTACGCGCTGTACCGGCGGTAGTCGGCGGGCGCCGCGCGGTCGGCGTCCTCGGAGCTAGAGCAGGGCGCACCGGCGGCGGGAAGTCGCCGGTGCGCCCCAGCCGTGAGCGTTCGCCGCGAGGTACCGTGACCGCATGGCCCGCCGCGCCGGAAGGCAGCTCATGCCGACTGCCGAGTCCCTCGACGCGGAGCACACGCCCGCCGGGGTCCGGGCGCGGCTCGGGTCCCGGCCGCCTGCGAGCTACCTTCGCGACTTCGTGTACGGCGCGATCGACGGGGCGGTGACGACCTTCGCGGTCGTTGCGGGCGTCGTGGGCGCGGGACTCAGCGACAGCGTGATCATCATCCTCGGGTTCGCGAACCTCCTCGCCGACGGCTTCAGCATGGCAGCGAGCAACTTCCTCGGGGCGAGGTCGGAGCAGCAGCGCCGCGCGCGAGCGCGGCGAGGCGAGGAGCAACACCTGGAGGTGATTCCCGAGGGTGAACGGGAGGAGGTCAGGCAGATCCTCGCAGCGAAGGGCTTCGAGGGCGAGGACCTCGACCGCGCGGTCGGGGTCATCACCTCCGACCGCGCCGTATGGCTCGAGACGATGATGAGCGAGGAGCTCGGCTTCGGGCCCGATACGACCGACCCCCGGCGTGCCGCGGGCGCCACCTTCCTCGCCTTCGTCGTAGTCGGCTTCCTTCCGCTGGCCGTATTCGTCGTCGATGCGCTCACGCCCGGTGAGATCGCCGCGTCGTTCACCTGGAGCGCGGTCATGACCGCGGGCGCCTTCTTCGCCGTCGGCAGCCTCAAGTCGCGCTTCGTGGACCAGTCGGCGTGGAGGTCCGGGCTCGAGACGACGGCGATCGGCGGAGCGGCGGCGGTGCTCGCCTACGGCGTCGGCTTGCTGCTCGAGGGGCTCGGGTGACCTCGCGCTCCCGGCGCGGGTCGCGACGGCGCTCGCGCCCGCCCGTCGACGCGGTCAACGAAGCGGGCTACGGGGCGTCGTGGACCACCCACGTAGGGGTGGGGCGACATCGGCGACGAGTTCAAGGTCCACGGCGAGGTGACGTGTCTTCGCGTGGAGGGCAGGCGCGCGTCGATCAAGTATCGGTTCGACCAGGCGAAGGGCGCGCTCGGGCCCTTCGAGGGCGGGGGCGTTCGGACAGCCCGATGCCAACAGCACCGACTTCCCTCAGCCCGCCGGCGCGTTCGAGACCAACGCGCACCTGTGCGACGACCCGAGCACGCGGCTCTACAACCCCGTCGACTCGGGGAACGCGGCTTGCCCCGTGAGCCTCGGCTCGGCCTCGTGGGCGGAGACCGCCAGATCCACCGGGCCGCCCACGTCGACGAAGACGTTCTTCGCGCTCCCCACCGCAAAGTCACGGGGACCGCCCTGCGAGCCGCTGTGGGTGGCGAGAGCGGCGCCCGGGACGCCGAGCGCCAGTGCCGTGAACGCGATGGTGAATCCGGTCCGCTTCACTCGCGCCCCCTGTCGATCGACGTTCTTAGACGATACCCGTCAGTCGCGGTCCTCGTGCGGTCAGGGCCGGCACCACTCGGAGCAGAGGTCGCACCCGTCGCCTCCGCTCGCGCCGTGACTACGGCCGGTCGTGGGTCAGCCGCATCAGGTCACCCCGCGAGTAGAAGACCGAGGTCCGCGTGCAGCGCACCCTGGCTCGTACCTCGCCGTCGCCGCTCGTGCCGCTGACGTAATCGCCGAGCGTGCCGGTCGGGCTCTTGTCGACCAGGACCTCGGTCGTGCCGACCGAGCGCGAGTCGAGCGAGACCCAGCTCGCCGTCGTCCAGCGGTAGAGGGCGACCGTCTGTGTGCACGTCGCCGACGCCTTGCCCTTGTAGGTCAGCTTGAGGCTCTTCAGGGCGTTCGAGACCCCCGGGAATCGCCCATACCACGAGCTCGTCCTGGTGCCGCTCGCGGTCGAGTTGACCTCGTAGTAGCTGTCGTCGTCG
>DATHAN010000217.1:0-2179 GCA_035296645.1 Thermoleophilaceae bacterium | reverse complement strand
CGCAGGGACGGGGGTGCGGCCGGGGGAGGCGTACCCGCTCGAGTGGAAGGACGTCGACCTTGAGCGTCGACGCGTGTGGGTCCGGCGCAATGTCTACCGCGGGCGTATCAACACCCCGAAGTCGTCGAAGGCTCGAGAGATCGTTCTCCCCCCAATGGCTCGCGACGCCCTGGTCGCGCTCCCTCGCGTGAGCGACCTCGTCTTCACGGCGAAGCGCGGGGGGATGCTCTCGCAACCGCTGATGACCGGCTACTTCTCGCCGGCCTGCGCCCTGTTCGGTCGCAACGTCCACCGTCACGAGTTGCGCCACTTCACCGGCCACTACCTCTACGTCACCCTCGACCTCCCGGCGCGTGTCGTCGCCGCTCAACTCGGCCACTCCTCACCGCGGCTCGTCGAGGAGCTTTACGGGCATTTCAAGGTCGGCGCCCTTGAAGAGATTGACCGCGCCTTCAAGGCGAAGGTCACCCCGATCCGCGCGCTCCGGGTCGCAAACGAGGCACACGAGGCCTAGTTTCGCCGTCCCAGAGCGGTTTTAATCCAGTCGCCCCGACTTGCAGCGTGACGAGCTCCGCGCGGGGCTGCTCGACGGGGAGCCGGCCCTGAGCGCCGAGGCCCGCGCCCGGCCTGACCTGTAAGCATGCCCGCCCGCCACCTGATCGTCGACGGCATGAACGTCATCGGGTCGCGCCCTGACGGGTGGTGGCGCGACCGCCGCGGCGCCATGCGTTCGCTCGTCGAGATGCTCGCCTCGCACGCCGCGTCCGGGGACGAGGACGTCATCGTCGTATTCGACGGCCGGCCGTTCGAGCTCGATGGCGAGGAGGCGGTCGGGGTCGAGGTCATCTTCGCTTCCCGCGCGGGCCGCAACGCGGCGGACGACGACATCGTCGCGCTCGTCGAGCGCGCGGAGCGGCCCGGGAGCATCCGGGTGGTCACCTCCGACGACGAGCTCGCGCGGCGCGTGGGCGCTCTCGGCCCGCAGGTCATAGGCGCGGGCGCTTTCCGTCGCGAGCTCGCGGCAACAGAAGCCTCGTCACGGGAATCGCGCTAGCCGACGGTGAGCGCTCCCGGGCGGGCCGGCGGCCGTACCCGCAGCGGCCGATCTGACCCGGAACCAGGCCTCCCAACCCGAATAAGAGGTCCGTTCGGGGCGGTTGAACACCGCGCCGACGACCTTCTCCGTGAAGGTGCTCCCTGCCGAGCGGTGGGACCTGGAAGGAAGAGCGGGCGATCGGTCCCGCGTCGGTCGAGCGTTGGGGTTGAGCTACCCCGGCGCGGTCGCCGCCGCGTGCCCATGAGAACGACGACGGGCGCTCCCGAGATGAGCGCCCGTCGACGACTGGGGCTGTCCGCGGGTACTACTTGCAGCCCGGCGTGTCGCTGGTCTGTCCGGGCGGATGGCACTTGCCGACATGCGGGCCGGAGTTGCCTTCGCCGCCGCCCTTGTTGCCTGGCCCGAACGCCGGATCGGCCGACGCGATCGGGGCGGCGGTGATCGACAGCGCGAGGACGGAAAGGGCCGCCGCGGCGACCCTGCGGGTGCGTGTCATGTCGCTCTCGCCTTCCTATCGGCACACGCCGGGCTTGAAGCCGGGCTGCTTGTTGCCGTGCTGGCCGGGCGCGCACTTCTTCTGAGGCGTGTCGGACTGCGCCGCGGCGAGCGGTGCGCCGACGATCGAGAGAGCCAGGACGGACAGGACACGCGCGAAAACTCGACGTGTCCTACTCATATGAACCTCCTTCGGTCGAGGCCCCTCCCGCAGAGCCCTGGACGTTGGACGTGACGACCCGAGCATCCTCCCTGTGGAAGCGCGTCCCCCTCTACCGCTCTCAACGCAGACACCCGCCGCGAGTTGGACGGTTGTTCGAGTCCTCGCCGGCGCGGCCGAGCGCCTGACCTCGGAGCGCACAGGGGTAGGGTGAGGCGATGAAGAGGCGGCGGCGATCGCCGATGGGCGGGGCGCGGGTCAGCCGGCGCTGGGAGGTCGGCTTGCCGCTCATGCTGCTCGGGGCGATGCTCGCCGGGCTGACCGTCGGGGTGCGCGGCGGGGGCCTCTTCTTCTGGGCCGGCGCGGTGCTCGTGGCCATCGGGGCCGCGGCGTTCTTCACGCCGCCGCCGGAGCGGTAGCGGCGGCTAGCCCTCGCCGTCCTCCTCGATCACCGCGAGCACCGTCCC
>DATHAN010000216.1:0-4784 GCA_035296645.1 Thermoleophilaceae bacterium | reverse complement strand
TCGTCCTGGAAGTGGTGGCGCATGTGCAGCTCGCGCAGCCAGCGCCCGAAGCGCGTGCGCGGGCGGCCGTGGTGAAGGTAGTAGTGCGTCATGTCGTAGAGGAGGTAGCCGGCGAGGAAGCCCGCGCCGAAGAGGAAGGCCGCCGGCAGCCCGAGCACCGCCCAGAAGCCGAGCACGAACAGGGACGAGAGCGGCACGCTCACCGACGGCGGCATGACGAGCCGGAGCGGGTCGTTCGGGTGGTCGTGGTGTACGCCGTGGATGATCCAGTGGAAGCGCGCGCCGAGCCCGTCCTCCGGCTCGAAGTGGAAGATCACGCGGTGGATCCAGTACTCGGACAGCGTCCAGAAGGCGTACCCGCCCGCGAGCCAGGCGAGCGCCGGGAGCGCCGCCATGCGGCCGAACCCGAGCACGGCGAGAACGGCGATCGCGGGCGCGAAGATGAGCACGGGAACCGCCGGTTGCACGCGCGAGAGCCGGTCGAGCAACCGGTTCTCGAACATCGGCGGCGAAGCGCGGAGAACGTCGCTGCGTCGCATGCGCGCCAGCTTAGCTTCGCCGCCCGCTCCACGCAGACTTTTCCCCAAGTCCGGAAGGAACGCGGTTCCGCCCGGGGAATAGGGCGGCCATGGACAGCCTGGTACTCATCGAGCGCCTCGACGAGCTCATGGCCGAGGCCAAGCCAATTCCCTTCACTCGCGAGGCGCGCGTCGACCGCGACGAGGTCTACAAGATCCTCGACCGGATTCGCACCACGCTCCCGGTCGAGTTCGAGCGGGTCCGCTGGCTGGGTAAGGAGGCCGAGCAGGAAGAGGGGCTCGAGGCCAAGCTCGGGGAGATCAACGAGGCGGTCGCCGAGCTCCGCCGCGCCCAGCGCGAGCACGCCACGGGCGGGCCACCACTGACCGTGGCCGCGGCCGAGCAGGTCCGAGAGATCATCGAGGCGGCCGAGCGCACGGCTGAGCACGTCGAGCGGGAGGCCGGTGCCGAGGCCCAGCGCATGCGCGAGGAGGCCGACGCCCATCTGCGGCGCGCCAGGGAGGAGGCCGAGCGTCACCTGCGCGAGACGCACGAGCGCGCCGCGACCGAGGCCGCGGACTACCTGCGCCGCGTCGAGGAGGCGACGAAGAAGATGCTCGAGCGCGCGAACACTGCCGGCACGGAGATGGACGGGATGCTCCAGCGACTGCGCGGCAGCGGCGGCTCGGTGATCGAGGAGCTCGAGGCGATCATGTCGGGCCTCACCGAGATCGAGGTACGGCGAAACAAACACGCCGCTCCGTCGGGGCAGCCGGGGGGCGCCCGGGCGAGCGGAGGGCCCGCGCACGGGGGAGCACAGGCGACGGCGGCTCGACCGACCACGCGCGTCGCCCGCGTCCCGGAGGGTGCTCGAAGGCCCGCGCCGACACAGCCCGCACAGCAACCGCGACCCGCCGCCCCGCAGCAGCGAGCCCAGGCGCAGCGACCTCCGGCTCCCCAGCAGCGACCGCCCGCGCCGCAACGACCGCCCGCTCCACAACGACCGCGCGCTGCCGCGGCGAGAGAGCTCCGCGCGCAGTCGTCACCTGCCGGTGCGCCGGACGTGGGCCCCGCTGGCTCGGGACAGGCTCCCGCGGCACACGCTCCGCAGCCCGCGCCACCCGCCGCGCCGGACGAGCCGGACATCGGGCCGACGAATCCCGAGCCGCCGTCGCCGGCGGCCTGACCGCTCGCTAGAAGCGCTGACCGCTCGCTAGAAGCGCTCGCGCTCGCGCACGACCTCGCGGTCGGCGGCGCCGCGCCTCGGCGCCAGCATCCTCAGATAGAGGAGCGCGAACAGCAGGCCTACGACGCCGACGATCATGAGGATGATCCCGATCGTGTCGATCTCGACGGGCCCGACGCTGCGCTTGGTCACCGCGAAGTAGAGGATCGCCCCGACGGCGATCAGGAAGATGGAGGCTCCGATGGTCATGCGAGCATCCTAATCCGCGTCGTGGATGCCTGTGACGCGGCGTCCGCGCGATCGTCCTCGGGTCATGGCGGTGGGCGCCGACCGGGGCGCCGTCCGCCTCCGATCGCCGCGCCGCCCCGAAGGAGCTGGAGAAGCACGAATATGATCGCGACGACGGCGAGGATCCACACGATCGTCGAGATGATCCCCGGGGCCCCGATCACGCTGAGGAGCCACGTGATCAGTGCCGCCACGATCGCGATCACGGCGATCTCGATCACCACATCGAGGATTGCGTTGCCTGTCCGCATGGGATCCCCCTGCCGTAGTTCTCTCCGTGCTTTGGCACTCTACTCCTCCCGGCGGGCGCCCGTATCCGGTGCATGCAGCCGTGCGGGACTCGAGCAGCGCGTAGCGGGTAAGGCCCGGGCAAGCCGACCAAGGAGGAGCCATGGGCCTCAAGAGCCAGGTCACCGGACGAGTCAAGCGGGCCGCCGGGGCGCTGCTCGGCAGCGAGGCGTCGCGCCGCAAGGGCGAGCAGGAGGAGCGCTCCGGCGCCGTTCGCGAGCGTGAGCGCGTGCGCGACGAGCGCGCGCGGGCGGAGAAGGCCGAGGCGGATGCGCGCTTCGAGGAGCGCAAGGCCGAGCGGGAGGAGGAGAGCCAGGCGGCTCGCCGGCGAGCGCGCTCGGGACGCTAGCGCAGGGCGACCCAACCTCCCGCCGGCGAGTTCGAACCGCGACCGCTGAGGAGCCGGTGGCCGCGAACGGGTGCTGCTAACGCCCGAGCCGTGTTCGCGCTTCTTCGGCCCGGGTAGGGGTGAGGCGTGGATGCCGTTGACGGCGCTCGGTGGTACGCGAGGGTACGAGCAGGGCTTGGACTCGTGACCGTCGCCTTTCCACGCGCCGTCGCACCTTTGTGGATTGGGCGACAGGCCGGGCGCGAGCAGGGCACGCTTCTCGTCGCCCGAGCACTCGAGGGACGCGAGTTGGCGCCCGGTCTAGGCCTAAAGCGTGCTCTCGACCGCGATGCCTCCCCGCGGAGCTGGCTGCAAGGCGGCATGCTCGCCGACGGCGTCGACGTTATCGCCGCCGTCACCGGCGGCCGAGAGCTTGCCGCGAGCGTTCGAGCCGGCGTCGGTCTGGCGGCCGGTGCGTGGCTCGCCGTCGGAGCCACGCTCTCTCGCGGCGTCGCGGCGCAGCCTGCCGGAGGGCCGGCGACACGTTGAGGCCGGCGTCCACAGACCTCGGCGGGGCCGCGCTAGGGTCCCGCGCCGTGAGCACCTACCCCTACACAATCGACAACGGGCCGGAGAGCGGTTGACGTTCGTCGCCGTTCATCGCGACGAGCGAGGTGAGTACATCGAGTGCCGCAACTCGGTGTCGCCGGGCGCCGGGCCGCCGATGCACGTCCATCACCTTCAGGAGGAGGGCTTGACGGTCGAGCGCGGCACGATCGGGTACCAGAGCGATGGCGGGCCGGAGCGCACGGCCGCGCCGGGCGAGTCGGTGACTTTCGCGCGAGGTGAGGCTCACCGCTTCTGGAACGCGGGCGACGACGAGCTCGTGTGCACCGGCTTCGTCCGCCCACCGGGCAACCTCGAGTACTTCCTCACCGAGATGTACGCCTCGATGCGGCGCAAGGGAGGGGACCGCCCTGGCCTCTTCTATGGCGCCTACCTTGGGCGCCGGTACCGCGACGAGTTCGAGATGACCGAGGTCCCGGCGCCCATCCGGCGCCTCGAGCTCCCGGTCGTCGCCGCCGCCGGGAGGCTCCTCGGGCTGCACCGGCGCCGCTTCGCCGACGCGCCCGAGCCGGTGCGTCGCTAGGCGGGACGGTCCCCGACGCGGTTCGCACGCGGTAGCGGCCGACCGTTCAGCTGACCCGCTCTCACCTTGACTCGCCTAGTGGCCAACGTTACGTTGGCGAAGGTCCGCCATCCACGAGGAGAGGGGCATGCATGCCGCTGTTCATGGACCACCATCACAATGTTGAGAACCTCACCGCGGAGGCGGTGGCGGGAGCCCACCAGCGCGACCTCGAGGTCCAGGAGAAGCACGGCGTGAACTACCGCCAGTACTGGTTCAACGAGGGCACGGGTGAGGTCTTTTGCCTCGTCGAGGCCCCGACCGAGGAGGCCGCTGAGGCGGTCCACCGAGAGGCTCACGGCCTCGTGGCGGACGAGATCGTCGAGGTTAGGGAAGGCATGTAAGGCCGAGGCGCGCGCGGGTCGCACCGGGAGCGCCGAAAGCACTCGCCGGGCCCGCCCGGGGCGCGCACGGCGTTCGACTTCGCGAGTACCGCCACGGGGATTCGAAGCGGGCTGGCAAGACGGACCCCTTGCCCCGCCCCGGCGCCCGAGGCACTTGTCAGACCGCGCTACTCGATTCCGGCGCCCACGCGACTTACCCGAGTGTGAGCACCGCCGCCATGGCGTTGTCAACCTCCTCCTGCTCCGAGGCGGACAGTCGGCCGACTCGCTCTGCGAGCCGCTTGCGATCGACGGCGCGGAGGCGCTCGACGAGCACTCGCGCAGGCTCGCCCTTCAGCTCGATATCGGGACGAAAAGTCGCCGCCGCCGCGCGCGACGAGACCGGGGCTATGAGCGCGGTGCGGAGCTCGTGCAGCTCTGAGGCCTGGAGGAGTACTGCATAGCGTGGGGGCGTCTGCCTGCGACTACCTCGGGGAGGCTTGAGGCGGTAGATCTCCCCGCGGTCCGAGCGGCGTCTCGAACGCTGGGCATCGCCGCCAGCACTCTCCTCCGAGTCATCGGGTCGGCCGACCAGCCCCTTTACCTCTTCCGCGAGCGAGGACCCCTGAACGCTTCGGTTGCCCGCCTCGACTAGCCCCGTGG
>DATHAN010000215.1:0-2114 GCA_035296645.1 Thermoleophilaceae bacterium | reverse complement strand
TCGCTCACCGCGAGCCCTCCGGCCGCGCCGGGTCATCCGGGTTGCATCTCCACCAAGCCAGCATGGCTGCCACCACTTCCCTCGCCGCATCCCCGCCGGTCCCCGGCGACGATCTCGAGAGCGTCGAGGCCTTCGCGCGCGAGCCGTTCCTGCACGAGGGCGAGGACGCCGAGCAGGCGCTCGCCTCGGGGACGCCGCGGCGCCGGGCGTTCGACGCGGCGCTCGCCGAGCTCGAAGGCGGCCGCTCCGAGCCGTCGGTCGCCTGGCGCCGCGAGTTCGCGCTCATGCTCGGCCTCGAGCGGCTGCTCTCCGAGGACGAGCCCCACCTCGCGGACGGGACGGCGCTGTCGGCTCACCAGGTCGACGCGCTGTCGGGCACGCTCATCGCGCTGCTCGCAGAGGCCCAGAACGGACAGCCGAAGGGCGAGCCCGGGCGCAACGGCAACGGCTCGGCGGGAGGGAACGGCGTAGCGACCGCGGAGGCCGGCGACGACGAGGAGGTGCTTCCCGACGAGGAGGAGCCGCTCGACTGGGAGCCCGAGGAGCCGTCCGACGACGGCGACGAGCCGCCGGAGGCGACCGAGGCGCCCGACGACCCCAACTCCGCGCGTCGCTTCTGGTTCGAGCACGCGACGGGCGCCGGCAAGACGGTCGCCGCGCTGGGGTTCGTCGAGGCCTCGCGCACCGGCGGAGTCCTCATCCTCACCCACCGGCGCAACCTCGTCGAGCAGTTCCAGGGCGAGCTGCGCGACCGCGGCTACAGCTCGCGGGTCAGCCCGGCGCTCTTCAAGAAGGCGACCGAGCCGCCGGCGAAGGGACCGGTGACCGTCGAGACCTATCAGTGGTTCGTCCGCAACGCCGGCAACATCTCCGACGCGTACACGATCGTAATCTGCGACGAGGCGCACACCGCGCTCGGCGAGAAGACGAGCACGGCGATCCGCTCGTGGCGCGGGCCGATCTTCGTCGGGATGACTGCGACCGGCGCGCTCATCGCCCGCCACGTCACCGACCTCTTCCCCACCCAGACCTCTCGCTTCGACCTGGCCCAGGCGGCCCGCCGGGGGGTGATCGCGCCGCTGCGCTGCGTGCGCATCCCGCCCGGGGTCGGGGTGCGCACGATCGCCAAGGTCCCTCTGCGCAAGGGGGACGTCGACCAGGACTTCGACCTCGAGGAGCTCGCCGCGCTGCTCGACCAGGGGCCGTTCAACGCGGCGGTCGCCGACCTCTACCGCGTGCGCTTCAAGAACGTGCCGGGTGTCGTGTACGCGGCCGGCGTCCGCCACGCGGGCAACGTCGCCCAGGCGTTCCGCGACGCGGGCCTCCAGGCCGTGGCGGTCTCGGGCGAGACGCCGAAGCGCGAGCTCACGCGCATCCTCGCGGCCTACGAACGTGGCGAAATCGACGTGCTTGTCAACGCCCAGCTCCTCGCCGAGGGCTGGAACTCGCCCCGCGCGACGGTGTGCATGCACCTCGCGCCGACCGCGTCGAAGCGCGTCTACCAGCAACGGGTCGGTCGGGTCACGCGCCGCCAGCCCGGCAAGGAGGCGGGGATCGTCGTCGACTTCGTCCACCCGGCGACGCCCAACGACGACCCGGTGGTGACCCTGCACAGCCTGCTCGACCGCGACGTCTACCGCGGCGGGGCGATCGTCGTCGGGCCGGTGCGCCGCGGACGCGCGCGGCGGCTGCGCGTCGAACGGCGCGTGGTGCCGGTGGCCGCCGAACCCGAGCGTCGTTACGCGGTGTTCGAGCGCGAGCTGTGGCGGATCGCCGTCGAGCACCTACCGTGGGTCGACCAGCATGCGTGGGCCGCGCTCGCCGGCGCGCGCGTCACGGCCAACAACTGGCGTCGCGCGAAGGCGATGCTCCAGTTCGACCGCTCGGGCGACCTGCGCAAGCGCTTCCTGCTCACGTGCCTCCAGCGCAACCGCAACACCCAGCTACGGCTGCGGGCGCTCGGCGAGATCCCCGAGCTGCGCGACCCCGACGCGTTCACCGAGGCGGTCGATCTCGTGGGCACGTGGTCGCGCGACGAGCGCCGCGAGGGCGTGAAGATCCTGCTCGGCGCGCTCGCCGAGCGCCAGATCGGTCGCCGCGACCAGGCGGCGAGC
>DATHAN010000214.1:0-2818 GCA_035296645.1 Thermoleophilaceae bacterium | reverse complement strand
CGGGCTCCCGCTCGCCCCGCGCGCGCTCGCCTACGCGAGCCGGGCGGTGACCGGCATCGAGATCCACCCGGCCGCGAGCGTCGGGCGCGCGCTCCTGATCGACCACGGCGGCGGCGTGGTGATCGGCGAGACCGCCGAGGTTGGCGACGGGGTGACGATGTACCAGGGCGTGACCCTCGGCGGCACGGGCTTCGCCCGCGGCAAGCGTCATCCGACGGTCGAGGACGACGTCGTGATCGGCTCCGGGGCGAAGCTGCTCGGGCCGATCCGCGTCGGACGCGCGGCCAAGGTGGGCGCGAACTCCGTGGTCATCCACGACGTCCCGCCGAACTCGACCGTGGTCGGCAACCCCGGCCGCCCGGTGCGCGTGGACGGGCGCCGCCCCGAGGGCCCCGACGCCGACTGGGCGCACCTCCCCGACCCGGTGGCCGACGCGATCCGGGCGCTCTCGCAGCGCGTCGCGGAGCTCGAGGCGGCGCTCGAGGAGGCGACCGGCCGCAAGGTCGAGCCGGGCGGGCAGGTCACGCCGCTGCGGCGGGCCGGTGGCTCCGATCCCGCCGCGGGGTGAGGCCGCCCTGCCCCGGCGCTCGAACCGCCCCCGCCGTTCTTGCCCCGGGTGGGCGCGGCGCGTAAGCTGAACGCGAGCGGCGCTCATGCCTGACAGCTCCGACACGTCCGGCGGCGGACAGCCGTTCCTCGTCGTCGTCGATGACGAGGACTCCTCGCGCGCGCGGACCGTCGACGCCCTCGAGCGGCGCTACGGCGCGGACTACAGCGTCGCCGGCCACGGCTCGCCGGGTACCGCCCTCGACGAGCTCGCGCGCCTGCGAGAGGCCGGCGAGGAGGTCGCGGTAGTGCTCGCCGAGCAGTGGATGCCGGAGCTGACGGGGAGGGAGCTGCTCGCGCGGGTCAACGCGATCTTCCCGCTGGCGCGCCGCGGCCTGCTCGTCAAGTGGGGCGCGTGGGCCGACGACCCGACGGCGGACGCGATCCTCGCCGCGATGTCGCTCGGGGAGATCGAGTACTACGTGCTCAAGCCGTGGTACTCGCCCGACGAGTTCTTCCACCGCACGATCGCGGAGTTCCTCCACGAATGGCGGCGCAGCGGCGACTCGACGCCGAAGGAGGTGGTGATCGTCGCCCGCCGGGGCTCGCTGCGCGCGCAGGAGCTCCGCAGCCTGCTCGCGCGCAACGGGATTCCCTACGGCTTCTGCGACACAAGCTCGCCCGAGGGGCGCCGCCTGCTCGAGGAGGCGGGCGCGGACGGCAAGCGGCCGGTCGCCCGCATGCTCGATGGGCGCTACCTCGTCGATCCGACGAACGCCGAGCTCGCGCGCGCCTACGGCGTCCACACGCGGCTCGAGGGCCCGCGCGACTTCGACGTCGTGGTCGTTGGAGCGGGCCCGGCCGGGCTCGCGGCGGCGGTGTACGCGTCGTCGGAGGGCCTGCGGACGCTCGTGGTCGAGGCCGAGGCGATCGGAGGGCAGGCGGGCACGAGCTCGCTGATCCGCAACTACCTCGGCTTCTCGCGCGGCGTGCGCGGCGCGGAGCTCGCCCAGCGCGCCTACCAGCAGGCGTGGGTGTTCGGCACGCGCTTCTTGCACATGCGCCGCGTCACCGAGCTCTCGAGCGCCGGCGACCGCCACAGGGCATCGCTCTCGGACGGGACCTCCGTAACCGCGCGGGCGCTCGTGCTGGCGAACGGCGTCTCCTACCGCCGCGTCGACACCCCCGCGCTCGAGGAGCTCACGGGCTCGGGCGTGTTCTACGGCTCTCCGATCTCGGAGGCCCAAGCCCTCTCGGGGGAGGACGTCTATGTCGTGGGAGGCGGCAACTCGGCCGGACAGGCGGCGATGCACCTGTGCCGCTACGCGCGCCGCGTGACTTTGCTCGTGCGCGGGCCGACGCTGGCCGCAAGCATGTCGCGCTACCTCAGCGACCAGATCGCCGCGGCGCCCAAGATCAACGTCCGGTTCCGAACCGAGGTGGCGAACGCCGGGGGGAACGGCCGGCTCGAGTGGCTCGAGCTGCGCGATCGCGAGTCACGTGCGAGGGAGCGCGTCGAGGCGCGCGCGCTCTTCATCCTGATCGGCGCTCGGCCGCACACCGAATGGCTCGGCACGGAGGTCGAGCGCGACGCGTGGGGCTACGTGGTCACCGGCGCGGACCTCGCGGCGGACGGTCCCGCGTCCGAGCTCGGGCGAGCACCGCTCGCGTTCGAGACGAGCGTGCCGGGGATGTTCGCGGTCGGTGACGTGCGCCATCGCTCGGTCAAGCGCGTCGCCTCGGCGGTGGGCGAGGGATCGGTCGTCGTCCAGCAGATCCACGAGCACCTCGCTCGCGGCGACGCCTCGCCGGCCGTGCCGGACCGCCGGCGCGCTGCGGCCGCCGGTTGAGCGTGTCGACCGTCTCGTCGATACCGGCGCGACGCTCGCGCCCCTCGCCCGCCCGGACCGCGGCGATACTCGCGCTGCTCGCCCTCCCGCTCGCCGAGCTCGTGCTGCTCGTGGTCCGGCCGCAGCTCGACGCCCAGTGGGAGAACCATCCTGCGCACTTCTGGCTCGTGCTCGCCGCGGGCGCGCTCAACGCGGTGCTGGCGTACGCGACGGGCATGACCGCCCGCCGGCGCCGCGACGCGCGCGTGTTCCTCGTCTCGCTCGCCTTCCTGTCGGCCGCGGGCTTCCTCGGCCTGCACGCGCTCGCCACGCCGGGCGTCCTGCTCGCCAAGCCGAGCCCGGGGTTCGCGCTCGCCACGCCGATCGGCCTGCTCGTCGCCGCGGCGTTCGCGGCCGCCTCGAGCGCCGCGCTGACCGACGCC
>DATHAN010000213.1:0-2776 GCA_035296645.1 Thermoleophilaceae bacterium | reverse complement strand
AGCGACCCGACCACGATCAGCGTGACCGGGTACGCGCCGATCGGCGCCTCCCCGCGCGCGGTCTCCTCGAGGAACAGGCACGCCTCGAGCAGGCCCCCGCCCGAGCCGCCGAGCTCCTCGGGGATGGCCACGCCGTACCAGCCGAGCTCCGCCATGCGACGCGCGATCTCCTCGTTGTGGAGGTTATCGAAGCCGCCGGTCAGCTCGCGCAGCCGCTCGGGCGAGAGCTCGCGATCGCAGAAGTCGCGCACCGCGCGCGCGAAGTCCTGCTGGGCCTCGGTCAGGTCGAGGTCGGCCTGCCGGCTGAGGGTGGCCTCCACGGGCTCATCTTGTCACGGGCCGAGGCGACCTCCGTCCTCGTACCGCCCGCCGGTCTAGCCCACCGGCCACAGCCGCCGCAGGAGCGGCAGGAGCACCCCGCGCGGGAAGTGCTGGCCCGACAGGGCGCCGGCCTGGTTGAGCGGGCCCGGCACGACCACCCGCCGCCCCCTCTCGAGGCCCTCGACCCCCGCGCGCGCGACCTCGTCGGGCGAGAGCCAGGCCCACGACGGGATCTTCTCGTCCGCCCCGCCGAAGCCGCCGGCCTCGCCGAACTCGGTGCGAACGGGGCCCGGGCACAGCGCGGTGACCGTGACGCCCGTGCCGCGCAGCTCCTCGTGGATCGCCTCGCTGAAGGCGAGCACGAACGCCTTCGTCGCGCCGTAGGTCGCCTGGAACGGCATGGGCTGGAAGGCGATCAGCGACCCGAGGTTGAGGATCGCGCCGCGGCCGTGCTCGACCATGCTCGGCAGGTAGTCGCCGGTGAGCGCGACGAGCGCCTCGCAGTTCGTGCGGACCATCGAGGCCTCGTGCGCTCCGTCGAGCTCGACGAACGCGCCGCCGCTCCCGAAGCCGGCGTTGTTAACGAGCACCTCGACGTCGACTCCACGCGCCGCCAGCTCCTCCCGGAGTCGCTCGCGCCCGGTCTCGTCGGTCACGTCGCAGCCGATCGTCTCGGCGCGGACGCCGTGGTCCTCGACGAGCTCCTCGGCGAGCTCGTGCAGGCGCTCCTCGCGGCGCGCGACGAGCGTCACTCCGCGGCGGCGCTTGGCGAGCTCACGCGCGATGTCGGCGCCGATCCCCGACGAAGCGCCCGTGATCAGGCACGTCGCTCCGGGGCGAGCGGACGGGAGCGCCACCTCAAAGCCCCGCGACCAGCTTGCGCCGGGTCACGGCCTCGGCCGCGCGCAACCCGGTGAGCAGGCGCAGCCGCCGAGCGAGCCGGACGGCCGACGACAGCGTGGCGAGCGGGGAGCCCTCCTCCTCCTCGAACGCCCCCGCCTCGATCAGCTCGAGGTACCAGTCGGCGGTGGCGAGGAGCGTCTCGTCGAGCGGCCGCGCGGTGTACCCGAGCTCGCGCTCGGCCTTGGCCGACGAGAAGCGCCAGTCCTGGGCCATGAGCTCGTAGCCCTGCGCCGAGAGCAGGCCGGGCAGCGTGAGGGCCTCGCGCACGCGCGCGGCGACCGCCACCTCGCCGGGGAGGACGAGCACGGGGCGGTGGATTCCCGTGAGCTCGGCGAGCCGCTCGACGAGCTGCGGCCACGTCGAGTTCTCGGCACCGAGGATGTAGCGCTCGCCGGGGCGCCCGTGCTCGGCGGCGAGCAGGTGCCCGGCGGCAACGTCCTCCACGTCGACGAAGCTCATCGGCGCGTCGATCACCGCGGGGAGCCGCGCGCGCAGGTAGCTGCCGACGAGGCGCGTCGAGTTCTCCCCCGGCTGCGAGCGGTCGACCGGCACGCCGAGCACGTAGGCCGGGTTGACCGCCACGGTCTCGATGCCGAGCCGCGCCCCTGCCTCGAGCGCGTCGCGCTCGCCCTGGCGCTTCGAATCGGGGTAGAGGAGCCCGAGCCAGTTCTCGGGGTACTCGGTCTCCTCGGTGGCCGGGCCGTTGTCGGCCGTCCCGATCGCCGAGATCGTCGAGGTCACGACCACGCGCCCCACGCTCTCGGCGGCCGCCGCCTCGACTGCGATCCGCGGGGCGCGGGCGTTCATGTTCCACACGATCTCCGCAGGACTCGAGCCGACGTAGCCGGCGGTGTGGAGGAGCACGTCGCTGCCGCGCACCGCCTTGCGCATGGCGTCGAAGTCGAGCACGTCGGCCTTCGTGCGCTTGAAGTCGATGCCCCGCAGCATGTCGAGCTTGTCGGGGTCGCGGTACACGACGCGGACCTCGTCGCCGCGCTCGACGAGCAGCCGCGCGACGTGGGCGCCGAGGAAGCCGGTGGCGCCGGTGACGGTGACCTTCACGCCGGCCGTCTGGGGTCGGCCCCGCCGGCGCGCCGGACGGGCGAGGCGGGCGCTGTGCCGTCCATGCCGAACAAGGCGCGCGGGACGCTACCGCTTCGACGGCCGGCCGGCCGCGCGGCTCGGGGTGGCCTCGGGGCGCCGCGCGGGCGCGACAAGAACACAGCGGCGCTCAGCCGGCGAGCGCGAGCAGCACCCAGGCGACGAGGGCCGCGATCAGGGCTCCGACCGCGATCGCCGCGCCCAAGCGGACGGCGTGAGAGGGCCCAGCCGGCTCGCCGGCCACCGGCGCACCGGGCGCCGGCGCGGCGGCGAGCTCGACTTCCGTAAGCAGCTCGCGCGCGGCCGCGGCGCCCGACTCGGGCACGAGCACGTCGCGCTGGCCGGCGGCGAGGAATTCGGGCACGTCGAAGCCGGCGGCACGCCTCACGAGGCTCGGGATACCCTCCTCGAGCAGGAGGCCGTGAATCAGCTCGGCCTCGGCCTGGTTGCG
>DATHAN010000212.1:0-2848 GCA_035296645.1 Thermoleophilaceae bacterium | reverse complement strand
TCGCGGGCGAGGAGCGCCTGCACCGGTGGCTGCTCGAGCGCGCCGCGGTGCGGCGGGCGCGGGGAGCGGGCGACTCGCGCGACCGCGTGTCCGAGCCCGCTCGACCAGCGGCATGAGAGACCAGCGGGCCGACGACCTCGCGCGCATCCTCGTCCGCTACTCGACGCGCGTCGAGCGCGGCGACGTGTGCGTGATCCAGTCGACCACCGGCGCCGACCCGCTCGTGCAGGCGGTCTACGAGGAGGTCCTGCGCGCGGGCGGCCTGCCGATCGTGCAGCTCACGACCGACGGCGCGGCCGCCGCCTTCTACGAGCTCGCCTCCGACGGGCAGCTCGACTGGATCCCGCCGACGGCGCAGTGGACCGCCGAGAACGCCGACGTGCGGATCGCGATCATGGCCGACGCCAACACGCGCGCGCTCACCGGCATCGACCCCAAGCGCCAGTCGCGCCACGCCCGTGCCCGCAAGCCGCTCATGGACACCTCGATGCGTCGCGCCGCCGCGGGCGAGTACCGCTGGAACGTGACCCTCTTTCCCACGCACGCGTACGCGGGCGAGGCGGGCATGTCGCTCGCGCGGTACGAGGACTTCTACTACGCGGCCTGCCTCGTGGGCGACCACGACCCGGTGACCGCCTGGCAGCGCCAGTCGGACGAGGTGCGCCGGCTCGCGGAGTGGATCCAGGACCGCGAGGAGGTGCGGATCACCACCCCGCACGGCACCGACATCACGCTCGGGATCGGGGGACGGACGTTCATCCCGTGCGTCGGCGAGCACAACATGCCCGACGGGGAGTTCTTCACCGGCCCGGTCGAGGACTCGGTGAGCGGCGAGGTCGCCTTCTCGTTTCCCGCGGTGTACGGCGGTCGCGAGGTCTCCGGCGTGCGCCTGCGCTTCGAGGACGGCCGCGTGGTCGACGCCTCGGCCGAGCGCGGCGAGGACTTCCTGCTCGAGACGCTCGACACCGACGAGGGCGCGCGCCGGCTCGGCGAGCTCGGCATCGGGACGAACTACGGCATCTCGACGGCGACAAAGGAGATCCTGCTCGACGAGAAGATCGGCGGGACGGTGCACCTGGCGGTGGGAATGAGCTACCCCGAGACGGGTGGGGCGAACGACTCGGCCGTGCACTGGGACATGGTGTGCGACCTCCGCGAGGGGGGCTCGATCACCGTGGACGGGGAGGAGCTCCAGCGCGACGGGCGGTTCGTGGTCTGACCGCGACGACCTCGATGAGCGGGTCGAGGCCGTCGAAGTCGGCGGGGTTGCGCAGGCCGGCCGGCTAGCCGGGGTCGGCCACCGGCACCGGTCGCCGGACCCCGTCCTCGGGAGTCACGAGGATCGCGCCCTCGCCGGTCGCGTACGCCTCCTCGCCGTGCTGCACGACGTCCATTCCGAGCGCCTCCTCGCCCTCGGTGACCCGTATCGGCATCGCGAGGCCGATCAGTCGCAGGAGCACGTACGTGACGCCGAAGGCGTAGACCGGGGTGGCCACCGCGGCGAGCGCCTGAAGGCCAAGCTGGCCGGCATTTCCGAACAGCAGCCCGTTCGCCGTGTCGTTCCACACCTCCTGGGCGAAGAAGCCGATGAAGAGGATCCCGAACATGCCGGCCGCGCCGTGGGCGGCGAGCACGTCGAGCGTCTCGTCGACGCGCGTCCGCGGTCGCCATACGATGATCGCGTAGCTCGGGACCGCGCCGAGCGCGCCGAGGAGCAGGGCGGCGACCGGGCTGATGAAGCCGCCCGCGGGGGTGATCAGCACGCATCCGACGATGACCGCGGTCGCGGCGCCGATCGCCGTCACGCGGCGGCCTCGTATGAGGTCGAGCGAGAACCACGCCGCGAGCGTGGCCGCCGGAGTGAGCAGCGTGTTGGTGAACGCGAGCACCCCGCTGTTCCCGGTCGAGAAGCCGCTCCCGCCGTTGAACCCGAACCACCCGAACCACAGCAGGCCCGCGCCGATGAGCACGTAGATCGCGTTGTGGGGGAGGAGGGCCTGACGACCGTAGTCCTTGCGGGCGCCGACCACGAGCGCGGCGGCGAGCGCCGAGAAGCCGGAGCCCATCTCGACGGCGACGCCGCCGGCGAAGTCGAGCGTGCCGAGCTCCTGGAGCCAGCCGCCGCCGAACGCCCAGTGCGCGAGCACGGCGTACACGAGCAGCGACCACAGGCCCGCGAACAGGAGGAACGCGCCGAAGCGCATGCGCTCTACGACCGCCCCCGAGATGAGCGCGACGGTGATGATGCAGAAGGTCGCCTGGAACGCCATGAACAGCAGGTGCGGGATCGTGCTCTCGTCGTCGCGGGGCAGGAAGTTGACGCCCTTGAGGAAGACGTGGCCGAGGCCGCCGATGAACCCGTTCCCGTCGGCGAAGGCGAGCGAGTAGCCGAGGAGCGCCCACACGACGGTGACCACCGCGAGCGCGCCGACGCACATCATGAACGTGTTCAGGGTGTTCTTCCCGCGGACGAGGCCGGCGTAGAAGAGCCCGAGCGCCGGCGTCATGAGGAGGACGAGCGCCGTCGCGATGAGCATCCAGGCCGTGTCGCCGGGATCGACCCGGGCGGCCGCGATCAGGGTCGGCATCGTCGTCATTTCGGCAGCGGCGTAACGGCGGCGTGGTCGGTCTCGCCGGTGCGGATGCGAACCGCCCGCTCGAGCGGGAGCACGAGGACCTTGCCATCGCCCACCTCGCCGGTGCGCGCGCTCTCGCACACCGCGTCGACCGCCGGCTCGACGAACTCGTCGGAGACCGCGATGTCGAAGCGGACCTTGTCGGAGAGGCCTATCTTGACCGTGGTGCCGCGATAGGTCTCGACCCGGTCGAACTCACCTCCGTGCCCCTG
>DATHAN010000211.1:0-7521 GCA_035296645.1 Thermoleophilaceae bacterium | reverse complement strand
CCTCGCCGCGCAGCGCGGCGGGCGGCAGCTCGGTCACCCGGTGCTCCGGCCACGCGTAGGTGCGGGCGATGCCGACGCCGTCGGGGCCGCGGTCGGGCAGCACCGGGACGACGTACTCGTGGTCGCCGTGGACGAACGCGGTCGTCCAGGCGCCGTGCACGTGCCAGAGCAGGATCCTCATGCGGCCACCTCGACCGGGACGGGCGCCAGCCGCTCGACGGCGCGCACGACGTCCACGACGGCGACGCCGCCGAGGCAGGGATGTCCCGGCACGGGGCACGCGCGAGCGCGGCAGCCGGCGCACGGCACGTCGACGTGGTGGAGCTCGTGCGGCACGCGCCACGGCCGCCAGCGGACCGCCGGCACGGTTGGGGCGAACAGCGAGACGACCGGCGTGCCGACCGCCGCCGCGAGATGCGCCGGGCCGGTGTTGCCGACGACGACGCAGCGCGCCGCCGCGAGCACGCCGGCGAGCTCGGCCAGCGTCGTCCGCCCGCCGAGGTCGGTCACCGCGGCGCGCGGGCGCCCGGCGACCGTCGCGGTCAGCGCGGCCTCCGACGGCGCGCCGGTGACGACGACCCGCCGGCCGGCGGCGACCAGCGCGTCGACCAGCTCGGCGTTGCGCTCCGGCTCCCAGGCGCGGGCGGGCACCGAGGCGCCCGGGTGCACCACGACGTAGTCGCCGGCCGGGACGGCGACCGCCGCCCCATCGCGCCGGACGCGCAGCGCCGCGTCGTCGCCGGGCGGCAGCGGGAATCCGGCGGCGGCGGCGAGGTCGAGCGCGCGCTCCACCTCGTGCGCGTCGTCGGCGATCCGGTGGCGCACGTCGAGCAGCGCGCCCGGATAGTCGACGGACGTCGCCGCGACGAACGGGACGCCGGCCATCCGCAGGACGAGCGCCGTGGGCAGCGGGCTCTGATGGAACGATCCGAAGATCACGGCCGCGTCGACGCGCAGCGCGGCGATCCGCTCGACGAGCGCGTCGATGTCCGCGCGATCGACCGGCTCGGGCTCGGGGTCGATCCACGGCGCGCGCCAGACCAGCAGCTCGTCGACGCCGGGCAGCAGCTCGGCGGCCTGCCGGCCGCGCGGGCCGCACAGGAGCGTGACGCGGTCGGCGCCCGCCGCCAGCGCCCGGATCGCGGGCCCGGCGAGCAGCACGTCGCCGTCGTTGTCCAGCCGCACCGCGAGGACGTGCGTCATGCCGCCGCCTCCAGCGGGGTGCGGCGCGACTGCCCGGGTGCGGAGAGGCGCGTCGGCGGCGCCGCCGCGGGGTCACGGCCGTCGAGCAGGATGTCGACCGCGGTGGCGAGGTCGATGGCGCGCTCGGGCGCGGCGGCGACTTCCTGCGGGCGGGTCCGCGGTGTCGGGACGAGGACCGGGCGCGCTCCCGCGGCCAGAGCGGCGTCGACGTCGGACCCGATGTCGCCGACGACCGCGCACTCGCGCGGCTCGACGCCCAGCCGTGCGGCCGCGCGCTCGACCAGGCCGGGCGCGGGCTTGCGGCAGTCGCAGCCGTCGCCGGGACCGTGCGGACAGAACTCGAGCGGCCCCAACGGGCCGAGCAGCGCCTCCATGCGGCCCTGTACGGCCGCCACGTCGGCGGGGGTCAGGAGCCCGCGGGCGATCCCGCTCTGGTTGGAGACGACGGCGGTCCGCACCCCGGCGGCGCGCAGGCGGGTCAGCGCCTCGCGCGCGCCGGGCATCGGGACGACGCGATCGGGATCGCCGTTGTAGGGGACGTCGACGATCAGCGTGCCGTCGCGGTCGAGCAGGACCGCCTCAGGGCGGGGGCGAGGCGCTCGCTCGGTGTCGGCCCGTAGGCGCCTCCGGCGCGCGAGGCCGCGCAGCGCGTGCCAGGTCGCCGCCGGTGGGATGGCCGCGCTCGTCACGACCATCGTCACGACCTCGCCGCGCGTGCGCGGGCCGGGGGCGATGCGGGCCCAGGCGAGCTCGGCCGTGCCGGCTGTCCAGGCAAGCGCACCGGCGAGCGCGAGCCGGCCCCGCGCCGGCGCCGCGGCGATCGCCACCGCGCCGGCCGCCGCCGTAGCCAGGTGGCGGCGCAGCCGCCCCCGCGGCGCACAGACCTCCTCGCGCCACCGGGGCCCGTGCAGCGCGCGCATGAGCACGTCGTCGGCGTTTCCGGCCTGGAGGCGGACGCTTACCCAGCGGTCGGCGGCCCGCACGGGGTGGCACACGACCCGCTCGCCCCGCTCGAGCCGCCAGCCGGCGCGCCGCAGCCGCAGGGCGAGGTCGGCGTCCTCGCGGTAGGCGCGCGCGAAGCGCTCGTCGAAGCCCCCGGCGGCGGCGAGCGCGGCGCGCCGGAAGGCCATGTCGGCGGTCGCCCAGCGCGCGGTCTCGAGCCCGGCCACGTTGCGCTCCCAGTCGGTCGGCGGCCGCTCCGCGGGGAGGGGGACCCAAATGCGACCCTGGCTGCCCGCGACCGCGGCGTCGAGCGTGGCGATGTCGTCGAGCAGCGCCTCCGCCCACCCCAGTTCCGGCACCACGTCGTCGTCGATGAAGGCGACCCACTCGGCGCTCGCCGCGCGCCAACCGGCGTTGCGCGCCGCCGCGGGACCGCGCGCGGGCCCGCGGACTACCTCGACCTCGTCGTCCAGCTCGAGCGCTCGCTCCGGCCGCTCGCGGTCGTCGACGACGATCAGGCGTCCGCCGAGCCCGCGCGGCACGCCCTCGCGTGCGAGGGCGGCGGGAAGGGCGGGAAGCGAGTCGCGCCCGGCGGTCGGCACCACGACGTCGACCTTCGGGGCGCCCGCCCGCGCGACGCCCGGGCCGCCCGCGCGCCCGGCACCGTCTCGCTCGCCGGGACCGGTCACGCGGCCACCTCCGCCGGCGCCTCGACCGCGCCGCGCGCGGCGCGCGACCCCCGCCGCCGCACCACGAACGGCCCGATGGCCAGCATGTCGATCGGCGCCGAGCCGAAGCACTCGAGCGCGTCGCGCGGATCGTCGACCATCGGCCGGCCCGCGGTGTTGAGGCTCGTGTTGACCACCACCGGCACGCCGGTCCGCCGCTCGAAGCCCTCCAGCATGCGCGCGACGAGCGGCTCCTCGTCGGCGTCGACCGTCTGGATCCGCGCCGTCCCGTCGACGTGCACGACCGCTGGGATGCGCGCGCGCCATGCCTCCTCGACGCGGTGGGTGAACAGCATGTACGGGCTGGGAATCGGGCCGCTCGAGAAGATCTCCTCCGCGCGCTCGGCCAGCACCATCGGCGCCACCGGCCGGAATTGCTCGCGGCCCTTGACGTCGTTGAGCCGCTCGAGGTTCCCCTGCGCGCGTGGGTCGGCGAGCAGGCTGCGATGGCCGAGTGCGCGCGGGCCGAACTCGCTGCGACCCTGGAACCAGGCGACGACACCGTCGGCGGCGAGCGTCTCCGCCACCGCCTCGGCCACGTCGTGCGGGCGCTCGAAGTCGACGCCGGCGGCCGCGAGCCCGCGCTCGAGCTCGTCCTCGTCGAAGCCGCGGCCGAGCGCGGCGCTCGGCATCGGCTCGACGCCGTCGCCGAGCTCCCGGGCGACATGGAGAGCGGCCCCGAGCGCCGTCCCCGCGTCACCCGCCGCCGGCTGCACCCAGATGCGCTCGAACGGGCCCTCCTCGAGCAGGCGCGAGTTGGCGACGCAGTTGAGGGCGACGCCGCCGGCCATCACCAGGTCACGGTCGCCGGTCTCACCGTGGAGCCACGTCGCGAGCTCGAGCATGACCTCCTCGAGCCGCCGCTGCACGCTCACCGCCAGGTCGGCGTGCTCGGGCTGCCAGTCCTCGCCACGCGTGAGCCGGGGCACGAAGCTCTCCCAGTCGAGTGGCTCGACCACGAAGCCGCCCTCGCCGTCGGCGCGAACGAGCTCGCGCAACCGCGGCAGGAACGACGGCTGGCCGTACGAGGCCATCGCCATCACCTTGTACTCGTCGGAGGAGCGCCGGAAGCCGAGGTGCTCGGTCGCCTCCTCGTACATGAGGCCCAGCGAGTGGGGGAGGGCCTGGGCGGCGAGGACGGCGAGCTCACCACGCTCGTCCGCGCGGCCGGCCAGGTGGGAGGCTCGCTCGCCGCGGCCGTCGATCACGAGCACGCTCGCCGGCCCCGTGTACGGCGCCGCGAGGTGGGCGGACGCCGCATGGGACACGTGGTGGGGGACGAAGCGGACCCGCTCGGAGTCGAGCCCCGGGAGCGCGGTGCGCAGGAAGAGCGGTGAGCGCTGCGCGTACAGGGTGCGCAGGCCCTCCCACCGGTCACTCGTCAGATCGTCCGTGGGCGCGGGCGCGAGGCTCGGGTCGTACGAGTAGGCCACGGCGTCGAGGTCGGCGGGCTCGAGCCCCGCCTCGGCGAGGCAGAAGCGCATCGCCTGCTCGGGCAGCTCCCAGGTCGAGAACGGCACGGGCGATTTCCCGTGCTTGCGCCGGGTGAAGCGCTCCTCCTCGGCGGCCGCCACGGTCACCCCGTCGACGACGATCGCCGCCGCGGGGTCGTGGAAGACCGCGTTGACGCCGAGGACGTTCACGCCTCTCCCCGCCTTGAAGGCCTTCTCCACCCCATAGGAGAAGGCACTTCCCCTCTTCTCTTCTCCAAAACATCGCGGATTTCCGGCCGAATGCGGCGTCCCGCCGGCCGCAGAGCCCTATGAGCCGTCCGGTCGCCCCAGTCGCCGGCCGAGAGGCGTCCCGTCGAGCGGGAGGCGCCGCGGCGGGGGGCCACGCGTCTAGACTGTCGAAAGCCCGGTCGGCACTCCCGAAGGGAAGCCCGCGCGATGCAGGAGATGGTCATCTACGGCGTCAGCTTCGACATGGTCGGCAAGCAGCCGATCGTTCTTCTCAAGACGCGCGAGGGCAACAAGTTCCTGCCGATCTGGATCGGGCACCCCGAGGCCGCCGCGATCCTCATGCGCCTCCAGGGCGCGAGCACCCCGCGGCCCATGACCCATGACCTCATGAACGACATGCTCTCCGAGCTCAACGTCTCGTGCTCGCGCGTGGCGGTCAACGAGCTGCGCGAGAACACCTTCTACGCGTCGGTCACGCTTACGCTCGACGGCAAGGAGGTGGAGATCGACTCGCGCCCGTCCGACGCGCTCGCCCTCGCGGTGCGCACGAGCGCCCCGATCTTCGCCGCCGAGGACGTGATCGAGGAGTCGGCGATCGAGTTCGAGCACGAGGTCGAGGAGCAGGAGGAGGTCGTGGAGAAGTTCAAGGACTTCCTCGACAACGTGACCCCGGAGGACTTCGCAGGCGGCAGCGGCGAGGGCGGACGCGGCTAGCGCGCCGCGCCCACCGCTCCGCTCCGCAGCGCCTCCTCGACGATCCGTCCGATCAGCTCGTCGAGGCCGATGCCCTCGGCCTCCGCGGCCTGCGGCACCAGGCTCGTCTCGGTCAGGCCGGGTGTCACGTTCGCCTCGAGCAGGAAGAGGTCGCCGCTCGCCTCCTCGAGCATCAGGTCGACGCGGGCGAACCCCGACAGCCCGAGCAGCGAGTGGCTCTCGAGCGCGACCGCCTGCGCGCGCTCGGTAACCCCGGGCGGGAGCTCGGCCGGGCACACGAAGTCGGTTCGACCGATCTCGTAGCGCGCCTCGAAGTCGTAGAAGTCCTCGTCGCGCGGGACGGCCTCGACGATCGGGAGCGCGGTCGCCCCGTCCGGCCCGTCGAGGATCGACACCGCGAGGTCGCGGCCGCGCACGTACCGCTCGAGCACGACGCGGTCGGCGTACGAGAAGGCGGCGACGAGCGCGGCCGGCACGTCCGTCGCCGAGCGCGCGAACTTGACCCCGAGGGCGGACCCGGCGGTCGCCGGCTTGACGACGATCGGGAACGACAGGCGCTCCTCGATCGCCGGCAGCGCGGTGCCCGCGCCGAGCTCCTCGAAGGCGGCCTCGCTGAAGGCGAAGAACTCGGGCGTCGGCAGGCCGGCCTCCTCGAGCAGGTGCTTGGTGAGGACCTTGTCCCAGGAGCGCAGGCAGGCGAGCACGCCGGAGCCGGTGTGCGGGATGCCCAGCACCTCGAGCAGCTCCTGGATCGTCCCGTCCTCGCCGTCCTCGCCGTGGAGGGCGACGAAGGCGACGTCGGGGGCGGCGCTTCGCAGCCGCTCGATCACGTCGGCGCCGACGTCGATCCCCACTGGCTCGTGCCCGAGGCGCTCGAGCGCGTCCCCGACGCGCGCCCCCGAGCGCAGAGACACCTGCCGCTCGAGCGAGCGGCCGCCCTTGAGGACGGCGATCCCGCTCACGCCCGACCACCACGGCGGCGCATCGGCACGACGCGAGCGAGATCCTCCTCGGGTGCCGCATCGGCTTCGCCGCCGCCCTCGCGGGGGGCAGGCTCGGAGGCGCGGCGGCGCGGCGCGCGCGCCGGCGCCCGCCCGCGTCCGGTGAGCGTCCCGTACAGGGCGACCTGCTCGGACACGACCTTTCCGATCCGCCGCACGCCCTCGCGCACCGCGTCCTCGTCGGAGCCCGAGAAGTTGAGTCGCATCGAGGAGCGCCCGCGCCCGTCGAGGTAGGCGCCCTCTCCAGGCACGAAGGCCACGTTCTCGCGCAGCGCGCGGGCGAGCAGGTCCGTCGTGTCGATGAAGTCGGGCAGCGTAATCCAGATGAACAGCCCTCCGGCGGGACGGGTCCACTCGGCCTCGGGCGGGAAGAACTCGGCGAGCGCGTCGAGCATCGTGTCGCGACGGTCGCGGTAGACCTCGGTCAGCGAGTCGACGTACCCGCGCCAGCGCGCCTCCTCGAAGTACGCGCTCACGAGCAATTGCGACAGCGTCGACGTGCACAGGTCGGCCGCCTGCTTGCCGAGGTTGATCTTCTCGAGCACGGGCGGCGGCGCGGCCACCCACCCGAGCCGGATTCCCGGGGAGAGGATCTTGGAGAAGGTGCCGAGGTACATGACGTACAGGCCGCCGTCGAGCGAGCGCAGCGTCGGCTCCGGGCTGCCCTCGTAGCGGAGCAGGCCGTAGGGGTTGTCCTCGAGCACGAGCAGCTCGCGGCGACGCGCGATCTCGACGAGCTGCCGCCGCCGCTCGAGCGACATCGTCACCCCGGCCGGGTTCTGGAAGCTGGGCACGGTGTAGACGAACTTCGGCCGCCGCCCCTCGCGCTCGAGGCGCTCGAGCGTCTCGTCGAGCAGGTCGACGCGCATGCCGCGCTCGTCGACGTCGATCTGGACCACGTCGGCCTGGTACGACGAGAAGACCGGTACCGCACCCGGGTAGGTCGGCCCCTCGGCCACCACCACGTCGCCCGGGTCGATCAGCGTCTTGGTGACGAGGTCGAGCACCTGCTGGCCGCCGGTCGTGACGATCAGGTCGTCGCCGTCGACGGCCATCCCCTCGGCGGCCATGACCTCGGCGATGCACTCCTTGGTCTCGCCGACGCCCTCGGTCGGCCCGTACTGGAGGGCTCGCGCGCACGACTCGGTGGCGATCCGCTGCGCGACCGCCGCGAAGGTCTCGGGCGGGAAGGTGCTCGTGTCGGGCAGGCCGCCGGCGAGCGAGATGACCTCGGGGCGCTCGGTCACCGCC
>DATHAN010000210.1:0-4440 GCA_035296645.1 Thermoleophilaceae bacterium | reverse complement strand
AGCAATCTGCTTTCATAGTGATCACCAGGGAAAGGAGGTGGTCCGAGATCTTGAGTGACAGTTCTTTTGGGACCCTGGAGGTGTCCGGCCGCTAGGTCGAACGCTGGGCTCGCTTAGCGGAGTCCACCCCGGGCATTGTCGGCAGAGGAGGCCGGGAGTCGTCCCTCCGGCCCGGTGCTGCGAGGCGCCGAGCAACGCTCCGTCGATCACGTCCAGTGAAAACGCCGTGTCGCGAAGGGCGCCTCAGGGCGCCCTTCGCGCTTCTCCGGGCGCTAAGCCCGCCAGGTACTGCTCCCACGCCGACGGGATCCGGGCCGTCGCGACGTGGACGAAGATCGTCGGGGGCGGCGGAGCGGGTTGGCGGCGCGGGTGCATGTCGATCTGGGTGGGCAGCCGATCGCCCTTGCGGCGGTTGCACGGCGCGCACGAGGCGACGATGTTGTCCCACGACGAGCGGCCGCCCTTGGAGCGCGGGATCACGTGGTCGACGGTCAGCGTGGTGCGGACGGTGCCGCAGTACTGGCACGTCCAGCGGTCGCGAGCGAACACGGCGCGCCGGGTGATCCGCCGTGCGTGGGCGTCGCGCGGCACGCGGACGTACTTCGTCAGCCGGATGACCGCCGGGCGCGGGAGCGTGAGGGTCTCGGCGTGCATGAACTGGTCGCAGTGCTCGAGGATCTCGGCCCGCGACTTGAGCACGAGCACGGTGGCGCGGCGCACCGTGCACACGTTGATCGGCTCGTACGAGGCGTTGAGGACGAGGACCCGGCTCGAGACCATCGCGCGCTGCCCAGCCCGGACGGCGGGCAGCGCGCCCGCTGGCGCGGGGTCGCCGTCGGAGTCCGTCACCGCCGCTGGACGCTCGATCGTCGTCACGGGTCGCGGGGATTCTAGCGAGGCTCCTCCGGCGGCTCGGGCGCCGGATACGAGCCGAGCACCCGCAGCGTCTCGACCCGGGCGCGCAACGCCGCGAGCGCCTCGGCCACGTGAGCTTGCTCGACGCTCCCCTCGAGGTCGGCGAAGAACATGTAGTGGCCGAGCCCCACCCGGCGCGGGCGCGACTCGATCTTCGTGAGGTTGATCCCGCGGCTCGACAGCTCGCTGAGCACCGCCACGAGCGCACCGGGCGAGACGTCGTTGAAGCCGAAGAAGACGAGCGACGTCTTGGCCGGGTCCCCGGGCGCCGGCGCCTGCGCCGCGTGATCGTCGGCGCGCGCGAGGGACACGAACCGCGTCACGTTGTCCGCCTGGTCCTCGACCCCCTCGAGCAGCACCGCGCAGCCGTAGCGCTCGGCAGCGAGCCGCGACCCGAGCGCCGCCCACGGCCGGTCGCTCTCGGCCACCCGCCGCGCCCCGTCGGCGGTCGAGCCAGCGGCCGCGAGCTCAGCGCGCGGCAGGCGCTCGCGTAGGAAGCGCGCGCACTGGGCTAGCGCCTGCGGATGGGAAATCACGCGCTCGATCGACACGAGCTCGAGTGGCTCGCGAGCGAGCACGGCGTGACGGATGGGAAGCGTGCGCTCAGCGACCACCCGGACCTCGGGCGCGTCGAGGGCGAGCGCGTCGAGCGTTGCGGTCACCGAGCCCTCAAGCGAGTTCTCGATCGGGACGACGGCGCGCTCGATCGCGCGCGCGTCGACCGCGAGTATCGCCTCGCGCACCGAGGAGCAGGCCACCGCTTCGGCGCCGGGCGGCGCAAGCGCGCGCACCGCCTCCTCGCTGTGGGTCCCGCTCGGCCCGAGGAAGGCGACGCGCACGCTCGTCTCGGCTCGCAAAAAACGGTCTGGAGCGACCGCCGGGCGGTTCAGACCTTCTCGGCCGCGAGCGCGGCCCCGACCGCCTCCGACTCCTCCGGCGAGAGCTCGAGCTCCGACTCGCCGCGGCGCACGGGCTTGACGTAGATACGGGCCTGGTCGCGGTGGAGGATCGAGGAGATCACGACGCCGGTCTGGTTCGCGTCGAGAAGGGCGACCGAGCTCGACTGCCGGCCCGACATCTCGCCGTAGGCGTCGTAGCGGACCACCGAGTGGTGCGCGAGGCAGCCGTCGAGCCGGCGCTCGATGCCGCCGGTGCGGTCGTCGAAGTGACGCATCGAGTCCTCGACCCAGTCGCGCAGCTCGGCGAACCCCGTCTGAAGGCTCTCGGCGTGGGCGACGAGATCGCGACGGCCGTCGCCGAGCACGGCGCTCTGAGCCCGCCGCAGTCCGCGGATCCGGATCAGCGCGAGCACGGCGATCCCGAGCGTGAGCACCGTGCCGGCCGCCGCGCCGATCGCGACCAACCCGGCCGGCTGAACGAGCTCCTGCATGGGCTCGCAGGCTAGCGAGCGCCGCGGCCGATCAGGCGGCCATCAGGAGGCGGAGAACGTCGCGGGGAACGACGACTCGTTGTCGTCAGTGCGTGTCTCGCCCTGCGCCGGCTTGACGCGCACCTTGACCGTCACCGACCGACCGGCCGGCGGCGTGTCGGCGAGCGGGATCGTCGCGGTCTCCGAGCCGCCGGCGGGGATCGTCGGCACGACGCGCTCGACCGACATCGGCTGCGACCCGCCGGTCACCGAGACGGTCACCTCCACCTGCTCCTCGGGCACCGAGCCCTGATTCTGGAGCTGGACCGAGAAGGCGAGGTCGGTGGAGGCGCGCAGCTGGGTGGGAGAGCTCGCGCTGAGCGTCTCCCCGCCCGCGGTCACCACGCCGAGGCCGAGACCGCGCGCGCCGGCGGCCACCTCGCCGGGGCCCTCGCGCAGCTCGCTCAGGCGATCGCTCACAGTGCTCTCCCGCAGCCAGTCGATCGTCGGCAGGAACCGTTCACCGGGGAGGTCGCTGTCGGCGGGCAGGTCGCGCTCGCGCAGGGCCTCGCCGACGTCGGGGGTGAGCCGCTGCGAGTACAGGACGTCGCTCACGAGGAACGAGCGCATCGCCTCGGCGATCCGGCCGTTGGCCTCCTCGCGATCGTTCTCGCCGAGTGCGGTGGGCAGCTCGCGGCCGAGCTGCGCGAGTCCGTCGCGCCGGAACTCGAGCGCGTAGACGAGAAAGCGGTTGGCCGAGCCAAAGCGATCGGGCACATCGAGGTTGCGCGCCCGGTCGACGAGCAGGTCGGCCTGCGCGCGGAACCCGTTGACGCTGTTCTGAAGCTCGATGGGATCCTTCTGCTCGCCTCCGCGCAGCAGCTCGAACAGGCTCTCGCTCTGGTGAAGCGAGTCGACCGCGACCGCGCCGGCGTCGCGCGCGTACTCCGTGTACGCCCGGTCGGCCTGCCAGTCGAGGCACCCGCGCGTCGCGACGACGAGCAGCGCGAGGAGCCCGAGCGCGACGACGAGGGCGACGATCCTCCGCCGCACGAGCGCTCGGCGCTCCGGCCCCGTCGCGCGCGGTGGCCGCCGCGGGCGCTCGGGAGCGGCGTCGGGAGCCTCCTCGTAGCGCGGCGGTGCCTCGTCGAGTTGGACAAAGGACATGCTCGATCCTCCTTGGCCGTCGACGCCCGGGGAGGGCTGTCGGCAGTATTACCGCTGGCGCGGCCGTCCTCGCTCGCCGGGGAGGTCGCGACGGCGACGAGACGAAAACTGGAAGCCGACGTGGAAAACTCCGATCCGACGAGCCGGCTAGCTCCCGAACCGCCGACGCGGCCACTTGTCGCCCCAGAGGCTAGCGCGCCGACCCGGGCGATGCCGTCCGGCGGTGACGGCCCGGCATCCGGCGGGCTCGTCCTCGGCCGCTACCGGCTCGAGCGCCGGCTCGGCGCCGGCGGCTTCGGCGTCGTCTGGCGGGCACGCGACGAGCACCTTGAGCGCGAGGTCGCGGTGAAGGCGATCTCGCGTATCCCCGAGGCCGCCGCCGGCGCCGACGACCGTCCCTTCCGCGAGGCGCGCGCGGCGGCCCGGCTCAACCACCCCGGGATCGTCGCGCTGTACGAGATGGGCGCGGACGAGGAGTCGGTCTACCTGGTCTCGGAGCTCGTGCGCGGGCGGACCTTCGCCGAGCTCGAGCGCGCGGGCGCGCTGTCGGACCGCGACGTCGTCCGCATCGGCGCGGCGCTCGCCGCGGCGCTGGCGCACGCCCACGAGCGCGGGGTCATCCACCGCGACGTGAAGCCCCAGAATGTGATCGTGGTCGCCGAGCCGTCGGCCGGCGCCGGGTTCGCCAAGCTGGCCGACTTCGGCGTCGCCCACCTCGTGGGCGACGACCCGCTGACGCGCACGGGCGACGTCGTCGGGACGCTCGCGTACATGGCGCCGGAGCAGGCCGAGGGCCGGCGACCCACCGGCGCGTGCGACGTCTACTCGCTCGCGCTCACACTGTACGAGGGGCTCGCCGGCGAGAACCCGGTGCGTGGGCGGAGCCCCGCGGAGACGGCACGCCTCCTCGGCCGGCGCCCGCCGCCGCTGCGCGCGTACCGCCGTGACCTTCCCCACGACCTCTGCGCCGTGCTCGACGCATGCCTCGA
>DATHAN010000209.1:0-5827 GCA_035296645.1 Thermoleophilaceae bacterium | reverse complement strand
TCGACGAGCTGATGGGGGAGCTTGCGGATGAAGCCGACCGTGTCGGTCAGGAGGTAAGGGCGCCCGGCGATCTCGAACGAGCGCGTCGTCGGGTCGAGCGTGTGGAAGAGCCGGTCGCGCACCCCCGCGCTCGCGCCGGTGAGCGCGTTCAGCAGCGTTGACTTGCCGGCGTTCGTGTAGCCGGCGAGCGCCACGGTCGGGAGATGTGCGCGCTCGCGCTCGCGTCGCATGGTCGCGCGGGTCGCACGCGTGCGCTCGAGCCGGCGCCGGAGAGCGGCGATGCGGTCGCGGGCGAGGCGGCGGTCGGTCTCGATCTGCGTCTCCCCCGGTCCGCGGGTGCCGATCCCACCGTCCATCCGGCCCGCCCCGAGCCGCTCGAGGTGGGTCCACAGCCCGCGCATGCGGGCCAGGTTGTACTCGAGCTGGGCGAGCTCGACCTGGAGCTTGCCTTCCGCCGAGCCCGCGTGGGCACCGAAGATGTCGAGGATGATCGCCGTGCGATCGATGACTGGCGTCCCGATCTCGGCCTCGAGGTTGCGCTCCTGGCGGGGCGCGAGCTCGTCGTCGCAGGCGATCAGGTTAGCGCCGGACGCGGCGATGGCGTGCTTGAGCTCGGCGAGCTTGCCCTTGCCGAGGTAGCGATCGGGGTCGGGCTGCGTGCGCCGCTGGGTGAGCTCGCCGGCCACCGCGACGCCGGCCGTCCGCAGGAGCTCGCGCAGCTCCGAGAGCTCCGGCTCGTCGGGCCCCGCGGCGATGAGCAGCGCGCGTTGACGGGCGCGCGGGTTGCGGATGCCCTCGCCGTAGCGGGTGCCGTCGCGCCGGCCCTGGCCACCGTTGTCCATCCACCCGCAGTGTACGTCGGGGCGAGGCGGGCGCGCGGCCGCGGCGCGGATCCAATCGACCGCGAGCCATTCGATCGCGCAACCGGGCTACCGTCCCGCAACGATGCCGGAACCCACCGACGCCCTCGAGATCTCGACGTCCCGGGAGCGCCTCGATCGCGAGCTCATCCATCGGTTCCTCTCGCGCGAGTCGTACTGGGCGCTTGGGGTCGCCCGCGAGATCGTCGACCGGGCGATCGACCGCTCGCTTCCGTTCGGCGCCTACGCGAGTGGCGCCCAGGTCGGGTTCGCCCGCGCCGTGACCGACACGGCGACCTTCGCCTGGGTCGCCGACGTGTTCGTGGTCCGCTCGCATCGCGGCCGGGGCATCGGCCGGCAGCTCGTCGCGGCGGTGCTCGCCCACCCCGACGTGCGCGGCGCGCGCAACGTCCTGCTCGGCACCGCGGACGCGCACGGCCTGTACGAGCCTTTCGGGTTTCGCCCGCTCGGCGAGCCCGAGCGCTACCTCAACCTCCGCTGGCCGGGGCGCGAGCCGTTCTCGCCGGCCGGAACGGAGCCCGAGGCCGCCCCGTGACCCAGGCGGCCCGCCGGTCTCTCGCCTATTGCTCGCCGCCAGCCGGGTCGTGCGGTCCCGGGCCGGCGTCGCGCGCCGCTCCCAGCCGGGCGCGCGGGACCGGGGGCACGACGCCCTCGCTCGGGTACACCGCGGGCGGGTAGGAGCCGGGAAGCACCACCACCCCTTCGTCGGGGTCGCCGAGCCAGGCGGCGTGACCGACCGCGTACCGGTGCGCGGACAGCGCCGCCGCCGCCGCCTCGATCTCCTCGATGCGGCGGCTCCAGAGATCGCCTTCCGGGTCCTCGACGCGCGCCTGGGTCAGCTCGTCGATTCGGATGAGGACGCCGAGCGGGTGACGGCGCGCGGGCACCCGGCGGCCCTGGAGGGCGCAGAACACCGCATCGGGATGCACCTCGAACACGCGCGCGTCGTGGAACGTCCCCTCCTCGACGAGGCCCTCGTAGTCGTCGTCGGGGCCCGGCTCGACACCCTCGGGGATGTCCGGGTCGAAGATGCCGAGGTCCTCGAGCGCGTCGTACAGGGCGAGGCCCGTGTCGAGCAGCGGGCGCGGCGTCACCCCGCGCCGGCTGAGCGCGGCATCGCAGGCGCGCAGCTCGCGCGCGTCGAACGGCTCCCCCTGAGGCGCGCCGACCGCGACCACGACGTCGCCGAGCGCGCTCAGCTCCTCGACTACCTCGGCGGGCGAGCCCGGCTCGTAGAACGTGGCCTCGAGGCGGATCGGGGGCTCGTCGGTGCGCGCCTCCCCGAGCACGCACAGCTGCTGGAGCTCCCGGCCGACGGCGATGCCGCAGTAGTTCACGCCGCACGGTCCTCTCGCCCGCCGAGGCTCGAGCGCAGGCGCTCCACCGCCTCGCGCAGGCGATCGTCGTCGATCGTGAGCGAGATGCGGAAGAAGCCTTCGCCGTTCGGTCCGTACGCGCCGCCGGGCGAGAGCACGACCGCCGACTCCTCGAGCACCAGCTCACAGTACGAGGCCGAGGTGTGCCCCTCGGGCACGGGGGCCCAGACGTAGATCGTCCCGCGGGGCGGCGTCACGTCGACGCCGAGCTCCCTCAGCCCGTCGACCACGAGGTCGCGCCGGCGCGCGTACAGCGCGCTCATCTCGCGCGCGGCGTCGTCGCCGGCCGGCGACAGCGCCGCGGCGGCGGCGAGCTGCACCGCCTCGAACATCCCCGAGTCGATGTTGGTCTTGAGGCGCCAGTACGCGTCGAGCGCCTCGGCGTTCCCGACGACCGCGCCCGCGCGCCAACCGGTCATGTTGTAGCCCTTCGACAGCGAGAAGACCTCGATTCCGACCTCCTTGGCCCCGGGCGTGGCGAGGAAGCTCGGGGCGACATAGCCGTCGAACGTCGTCTCCGTGTACGAGGCGTCGTGGACGACGAGCACGTCGTGGGCGCGCGCGAAGGCCACGAGCTCCTCGAACAGCCCGTCGGGGACGACGGCCCCCGTCGGGTTGTTCGGGTAGTTGAGGTAGAGGAGGCGCGCGCGCTCGCTATCCTCGGGCGGAATCGCCTCGAGGTCGGGCGCGAAGCCGCGCTCGGGAACGAGCGGCATGAGCACCGGCTCCGCGCCGGCGAGCAGCGGCCCGCCGGTGTACACGGGGTAACCGGGGTCCGCGGCGAGCGCCACGTCGCCCGGGGCGAGGAAGGCGAGGTTGAGGTTGAAGATGCACTCCTTGGCGCCGAGCGCGGGCACGACCTCGGTCTCCGGGTCGAGCGCGACGCCGAAGCGGCGCGCGTAGAACCCGGCGACCGCCGCGCGCAGCTCCGGTCGCCCCCGGTTCGACGGATATCGATGCGTGCCCGGGTCGGCGGCTGCGCGCACGAGCTCGTCGATCACGAGCTGCGGCGTCGGCGTGTCGGGGTCGCCTACCCCCAGGCTGATCACGTCGATGCCCTGCGCGCGCTTATCGGCGATCTTGCGCTCGAGCTCGGCGAACAGATACGGCGGGATGCGACTCAGCCGCTCACTCGGTCGCATGCAGCTCCTCCATCAGCTCGTCGCTCACCGTGCCGCGGTAGACCGGCACGGCCCGCCCGGTCAGCCGCACCCCGAGGTCCTCCCCCACCTCGACCTCGAGGTCGCCGCCGTCGAGGTGCACGGTCACCGGGCTGCGGGCGCCGCGGAGCACCGCGGCCACGGCCGCGCCGCAAGCGCCCGTCCCCGACGCCATCGTCTCCCCCACCCCCCGCTCGAAGATGCGCGCGGTGATCTCGCCCTCGCCGTCGCGCCGCCAGAACGACACGTTTGTCCGGTTGGGGAAGATCTCGGTGTTGCCCTCGATCTGCGGGCCGAGCTCCGACAGGTCGAGCTCCTCGAGCGGCGGGCGGCCGTCCCCGACCTCGATCGCGCACTGCGGGTTGCCGACCGAGACGTGCTGGAAGGCGAGCTCGCGGCCCGCGGCGGTGAGCGTGCCCGTGCCCTCGTCGCCGCCGGAGGGATAGTCGGGCGAGCGCAGCCGCGCGCTGCCCATGTCGATCGTGCACGTAGTCGGCCCGGTGATCTGCGGCCGGATCTCCCCCGCGGCCGTCTCGATCGAGAACGCGTCGTGGTCGATCCACCCCGCGCGGCGCAGGTACAGGACCGCCTCGCGAGCGCCGTTGCCCGACAGCTCGGCCTCCGACCCGTCGGGGTTGAAGACCCGCAGGCGCGCTACGTAGCCGCGCTCCGCCGGCTCTGAGAGGAGCAGGACGCCGTCCGAGCCGATCCCCGTGTGCGCGGCGCACAGGCGCCTGACCCTCTCCGGCGTGAGCTCGAACGGGACCGCCCGCTTCTCCAGGATCACGTAGTCGTTGCCGAGGGCCTGCCACTTCTCGAAGGTCATCGCGCGGGCGGGGATGCGGTGCAGGTGCGAAGGGGCAGAGGGCACGGTGAGTCCGGTCCGCGCCGGCGCGCGGTGCGACGACCGACAGCCGGCGCCCGCGGCTCGCGGCCGGCCGGACCGGGCGCGGGCTGAGTACGGCGCGGCACTATAGACGCGCGGCCACCTCCGCCGCCACCTCGGTGGGCTCGCGGCCGGTGACGTCGATGGCTCGCACGCCCGCGAGCCTCCTCATCCATGTGAGCTGGCGCTTGGCGAGGTTGCGCGTGCGTCGCTTGAGGCCCTCGACGTCGCCGCCGAGCAGCTCATCGAAGCCAAGCGCCTTGCAGGCGGTCGGCGACGCGCCGGCGGCCACCGCGCGGCGAGCCTCCTCGGCGGCGCCGTGCGCGACCATCGTGTCGACGCGGCCCTCGATCCGCCGGTAGAGCTCCGCGCGCTCGGCGACGAGCCCGACGAGCAACGTCGGGCGGCGCATGTCCTCGGACCACAGCTGCGACTCCTCGCCGAGCGCGTCGGCCGCGAGCGGGTCCTCGCCGGCGGCGAGCAGCTCGTGGGCGCGCCCGATGCGGGCGCGGTCGGTCGCCGCGATGCGGGCGGCGGCGGACGGCGCGCGCTCGGCGAGCTCGGCGTGGAGCGCCCGCGGACCGCGGGCGGCGAGCTCGCGCGCGACGCGCTCGCGCACGCCCGGCGCGGGCGGAGGCCGCAGGTCGAGCTCGGTGAGCGCAGCCCGCAGGTAGAGCCCCGTTCCGCCGACCACGATCGGGCGCCGCCCGCCCGCGAGCGCGGCGTCGATCTCGCGGTGGGCGAGCGGCATGAACTCGCCGACGGAGAACGTCTCCGTCATCGGCACGACGCCGACGAGGCGATGCTCGAGGCGGGCCCGCTCGGTGTCCGTCGGTGCGGCGGTCAGCGTCTCGAGGCCGGCGTACACCTGGAGCGCGTCGGCCGAGATGGCGATCGGATCCTCGCCGCGGGCGCGGAGCAGGTCGGCGAGCGCGAGCGCGACCGCGGTCTTGCCGACTCCGGTCGGCCCGAACAGGGCGACGACCTCGGGGCGAGCGCTCAGCGAACCGCGGACAGCGTCCGTGCCTCGCCGGCAAGCGTCGTGCTCGTGGCGCTCGTGATCTCGACGTCGACGAGCTTCCCCGGCGCGGGCGCGGCGGCCGGGTCTGCGGCGAAGTTGACCGTCTTGTTGTGGCGCGTACGGCCGCGCCACCGGGTCTCGTCCGTGCGCGAGATCCCCTCGACGAGCACCTCCATCGTGCGGCCGACGAAGCGCCGGGCGCGCTCGGTCGCCCGCCGCTGCACCGCCTCGACGAGGCGCTCCATGCGCTCGCGCTTGACCGGGTGGGGAAGCTGGCCGTCCATGTCGGCCGCATCGGTGCCCCGTCGCGGCGAGAAGATGAACGTGAACGCCGAGTCGTAGCCGACCTCCTCGACCACGGTCAGCGTCTGCTCGAAGTCGTCGTCGGTCTCCCCGGGGAAGCCGACGATGATGTCGGTGGTGAGGGCGACGTCCGGGACGTGCTCGCGGATCAGCGCCACGCGGTCGAGGTAGCGGCCGCGGTCGTAGGTGCGGCGCATCGC
>DATHAN010000208.1:0-15096 GCA_035296645.1 Thermoleophilaceae bacterium | reverse complement strand
CCAGGGCCAGGAGCTTGGCCTGCTCGACCTGATCCAGGAGGGCATCTTCGGCCTGATCCGCGCCGCCGAGAAGTTCGACTGGCGCAAGGGCTACAAGTTCTCGACCTACGCGACGTTCTGGATCCGCCAGGCGATCCAGCGGGGCATCGCGAACAAGGCCCGCACCATCCGGATCCCGGTGCACATCGGCCAGCGCGAGCGCAAGATCGCACGCGCCGAGCGTGAGCTCGCGAGCCGGCTCGGGCGCGACGCGGACGACGAGGAGATCGCCGCCGAGGCCGAGCTGCCGCTCGAGCAGGTGATCGAGGTGCGCCAGGCGGCGCGCACGATCACGAGCCTCGACCGGCCGGTCGGCGAGGAGGGCGAGACCGCCTTCGGCGACCTGCTCCCCAGCGAGGGCGCGGAGCCCGAGGAGGAGGTCGAGCTCAATCTGCGCGAGCAGACGCTCCGCCAGGCCGTCGAGCAGCTCCCCGAGCGCGAGCGCCAGGTCGTCAAGCTCCGCTACGGCATCAACGGCGACGAGCCGACGCCGCTGCGCGAGACCGGTCGCCGGCTCGGGCTGTCGCCCGAGCGGGTGCGCCAGCTCGAGTCGGAGGCGCTCGAGCACCTCGCGATGAAGCGCGAGGTCGAGGGCCTGCGCGAGGCGGCCTGAGGGGCGCCACGCCATTCGGCTGAGAGAGCCGGCCGCGGTGCACCGCGGTTGGCTCTTCTCTTTGTAGGGGCGCCGCCCGCGCCCGCGGCCTCACCCGCCCTTGCGCGCGACCGCGCGCGCCAGGTCCTCCTTCGACATCCGCGAGCGGCCCTGCACATCGACCGCCTTGGCGCGCTCGTACAGCTCGTGCTTGGTGCTGCCTCGCACGTCGACGCCCCCGAACGTCTCGCTCGGGCGCTCGAGCGCCTCGGGCGCGCCCTTGGCGGCCTGCGGGTCGGACGGGCCGGTCGCGTCCTTCTCCTCCCAGCGGTCGCCGACCTTCTCGAACGTGCGCTTGACCGCCGACCACGCCGTTCGGTGGGCCTGCTCGCCGTCGCCGTAGGTCTCGACGCCGCTGTCGTGGGCCTTGATCCAGGTGCGCTGCGCCTTGCGCGGCGACTTCCTGAGCGTGCGCGGGAGCTCGTCTCGACCTGGCATCGGTCCTCCTCCGTCGCGGATCCACTCGGATTTTCCCGGCTCGGCACCAGCGGCAACGGCTACCCGGGCGAGCCCTAAGGAGCGCGATCGCGCACGTTCGCAGCCGCCGCCGCGGGGGTACCGTCTACCCGATGGAGGATCACGACACAACCGAGGAGCTGCGCGTCGAGCAGCTCCAGCGCGAGCGGGCGGAGCGCGAACGAGCCGAGCGCGCGGCGACCGAGGAGGACGCCGAGGCCCACGCTCGACGCGCCGAGAAGACCGCCTACCTCCGGGAGCGGCTCGAGCAGCGCGCCGAGGCGGAGCGCAAGGGCGAGCAGGAGGATCGCGCGCGCCGGGAGCCCTAGGATCCCGCTCCAGGCGAACACGGGAGGGCAGATGGAGGCCGACCACGAGGAGACCGACTACGAGTCGCCGCACCGCGACCTCGAGTCGCAGCGCGAGGACATGGAGAGCCGGCGCGACGACCTCGCGGACGAGACCCAGGCCGCTCGCCAGGACATCGAGAGCAAGGTCAGCGACCAGAACGTGCCGGGCGCCCAGGACGAGGCGCACGAGGTCATTTACGGGCGCGAGGCCGTGGAGGGGAACGACGACGAGGACGAGGACGCCGAGCGGGAGCGCAACGACTCCGAGGAGGGCGGCGGGTCGGAGGGCGCCGGGTACCGCGAGGAGTAGGCGGGGGGACCCGGCCGCGACTGGGCCGCTAGCGACCGGCCGCGACGCGCACGGCGGCCTCGGTCGCCCGAGCGGCGAGCATCCGCACCCGCTCGAGCGGAGCGTCGATCGCTCGCGTCGAGGCGGCGACGATGGCGTCGCCGTCGAGCGTCGAGGCGACCGGCTCGAGCGCACGCGCAAGGCCGGCGTGCGCCGACTCGGCGACGAGGCGGCACGCTGCCTTGTCGAGCGCGGCGTTCGTCGCCACGACGCCGACCGTCGTGTGCTCGAGCGGGCCGCCGGCGACGATCAGCCCGGTGACGGGCGGTCGCTCGGCGCCCGGCTCGAGCACGCCGCCGAACGCGTTGACGGCGAGCAGGGCCCCCACGATCAGCTCCCCGGAGCGCTCGGACGCGCTCCCGATGCCTGCCGAGCGGGCGTGCTCGAGGCCGTGCCACTTGTCGACCGTCGCCCCGGTGCCCGCCCCGACCTGCCCGAGCGCCACCGGCCCCGAAACCGCGGCGACGCAGGCCGCGTAGCCCGCCTCGGCGTCCGGGCGGATGCGGGCGTCGCCGCGCAGGAGGTCGAAGAGGGCGGCGCCGACCACGATCGGGATGCGCCCCGCCAGCGATGGGTGCCCGCGGCCCTGCTCCTCGCACCACCGCATCGCCCCGTCGCAGGCGGCGAGGCCGAAGGCCGAGCCGCCGGCGAGCATTACGACGTCGACGCGCTCGACGCGCCGGCCCGGGGCGAGCAGCTCCCACTCGCGGGTGGCGGGCGCGCCGCCTCGGACCTCGCCCGACGCTCGCGCTCCGTCGGGGAGCACGATCGCCGTGCAGCCGGTGCGTGCGTCGGGATCGGTCCAGTGCCCAACGCGCACGCCGGGCACCTCGGTGATCACGGCGGTGGCGGCTCCTCGCGACGGCGCGACCGCGGGAGCCGGCCGGTGAGCCCCCCGACCCGGGCCGCGGCCTGGCCGAGCGGCGCGACCGCGCTGTGGACGTCGACGAGCGGGAGCTCGAGCCGGTCGACCGCCGCGCGCACGAGCTCGAGCTCCGCGCCGAGCGGGGCGACCGCGGCCAGCACGCCCTGGAACTCGGCGGCAAGCGGGTCGACCGCGCTCCGCACGCCCACGAGCCGGACGTCGATCTCCTGGACGTGCGAGCGCATGAGCGCGACCTCGGCGTCGAGCGAGACGACGTGGTCCTCGATCGTCGAGAGGCGCTCGAGGATGGCCGGGAGAACGGTGGTCGCGCGCGCCATCGCGTGGATGTCGTCGAGCGCCCGCGAGACGAGGCCGGGCACACCGGCGAGCGACGTGACCGCGGCGCGGCCCCCTCGGAGCAAGCCCACGGAACTACGGTACCACGCTGATATGTTACATCGGACGGCGTCAGACCATTCGCTGCGGCGCCGTCCCTGCGCGACGGCCGCTTTCGAGGAGGCCAGATGATCGAAGAGCTTGAGACGCGCGAGATCGTCCTGCACGGGCACCGCGTCTGCTACCGGACCGCAGGAGAAGGGCCGGTGATCGCCCTCATCCACGGGATCACCGGCACCTCAGACACCTGGCGCGAGGTCATCCCCCTGCTCGTCGACGACCATACGGTGATCGCGCCCGACCTGCTCGGTCACGGCGAGTCGGCGAAGCCGCGCGGCGACTACTCGCTCGGCGCCTTCGCCGCCGGCGTGCGCGACCTCCTGATCGCGCTCGGCCACGAGCGCGCGACCGTGGTCGGGCACTCGCTCGGCGGCGGGGTGGCGATGCAGTTCGCCTACCAGTTCCCCGAGCGCTGCGAGCGGCTTGTGCTCGTCTCGAGCGGGGGCCTGGGGCCCGAGGTGCATCCCATCCTGCGCGCGGCGGCGCTTCCCGGCTCGGAGATCGTGTTGCCGTTCATCACCTCGTCGGCCGTGCTCGGCCTGGGCGCGACGATCGGGTCGATCATGACCAAGCTCGGGATCCAGCCGGCCAACGACCTCGGCGAGATCGCGCGCGGGTACGCCTCGCTGCGAAACGCGCATGCGCGGAGGGCGTTCCTCCATACCCTGCGCGGGGTGATCGACCCGCTCGGCCAGCGCGTGAGCGCGCGCGACCGGCTATACCTGGCGAGCGAGATGCCGAGCCTGATCATCTGGGGCGAGCGCGACCCGGTGATCCCGGTCGAGCACGGGCGCGACGCCCACGCCGCCATGCCCGGCAGCCGGCTCGAGATAGTCGCGGGCGCCGGGCACTTCCCGCACCTCGACAATCAGCGCCGGGTGGCCCGCGCGCTGCGCGAGCTCGTGGAGGAGTCGGAGCCCGCCGACATCGAGATTGAGCAGCTGCGCGAGCGGCTGCTCGAGGGCGCGGGCGTGCCCGTGGCCGCCTGAGGCCGCGTCCGCTAGTCGCGCCCGTGGCCGCCTGAGGCCGCACCCCCTACTCGAGCGGCGGGACGGTGAGGACCGGCCGCCGGCAGTGGTGGACGACGCCGTACGAAACGCTGCCGAGCAGGACGGATTGGACCCCCGACCGACCGCGCGTGCCGACCACGACGACGCCCGCCTCGCGCTCGTGAGCGAGCTCGACGATCGCCTCGTGAACACCGTGGTCGCTGCGATGGGCGAGCGGCTCGGCCTCGAGACCCGCGGAGCGCGCTAGCTCGACGCCTTCGGCGGCGGCCTGCTCGGCGGCCTCGCGCGCGCCCTCGTCCATCTCCTCGACGACCTCCTGGGTGATGCGGAAGTCGCCGGGCATCGGGTGGCGATAGGCAAGCGCCCACACCGACTCCCACACCGAGACCACGAGCGCGGGGTGGGTGGCCAGCGACCGACCCGCCACCGCGATCGCGTGCTTGGCGTTGTCGGAGCCGTCGTAGGCGATCAGGAGCGGGCCGGGGCTGCTCGGCATCGCGAGGGATCTGCCCTACGCCGGCTGTCAGGAAACGCGACCGAGGCGCCACCCGGCGCACGAGATGATCAGGCCGCGCGAGGCGGCCTGATCACTCTTCTCGCCCGAGGTCGCCGGGACGGCTAGACGCAGTCCACCGGAACGTCGAGCGCCTCGGTCCCGATCGCAACCCGCAGAGCGCCGTCGGCGCTGAGCGGTAGACGCCCCGCGCGATCCACTCGCCGGCGGAGGCGCTGACGGCTCCACCAGCTGTCAGCGTGTTGCCGCCACGGCCCGAGACGGTCCCGACCGGGCTGTCGGCGCCCCCACCGGACAGGTCGAACGTGCACGCGAGCGCCGAGTCGTCGCAGGTCAGGCCGGTCCCGCGATCGAGCTCGACGGGGGTCGGCGGGCCTTCCTCACGCTCGCACAGCCCGAGGTGACGGAGAGATCGCGGTCGTCGATCCGGCATGTGTTGCGACCGGGGCCGCCCGCGACTCGAACGTCCTTCGTGCGGTCGGCGGCGCCTAGGAAGTCATTCCCGCGACCGCCGCCCAGGGCATCTCAGCCGGTACCGCCATAGATCCGGTCCGGGCCGCGAGCGCCGGAGAGCCGGTCGTCGCCCCCTTGCCGAGCAGGCGGTCCGCCCGGGCGCCGCCGAACAGCCTGATCGGGTCCGAGATCGCCATACAGGCCGTCCCGGCCGCTACCGCCGTAGAGACGATCCAGGCCCGGCCCGCCGAGCAGCAGGTCGGCACCCGCGCCACCGTAGACTCGGTCGCGCCCGCCCCTTCCGTTCGCGCGGTCGTTTCCCCCCTGTAGGACGATGACATCGCCGGCGTTCGTTCCCGCCACGCGGTTCGGCCCGTTCGTGCCGCTGAACCTCTCGGCGCCGGCGACACCGGGCAGAGCCGCGCAGAGAATCGCCGTGGCGAGTAGCGCGATCAGCAGTCTCGCGACCCGCGACTTGCCCGCTCGCCACTCGCTTGCGCTTCTTGGAGGCCTTCACTGGGCACCTCCTTGTGCCTGGCCGTCTCGGTGCTCCTTGCGTGCCCACTCGGTCGATGGTCCACCGCGGTCGATGGTCCACCGCGCGAACGGACGGATGTCCGACCGAGCGCTCCGCCCGGACCGCCCGACGCGAAGCTCGCGACTGCGGTTAGGTTGCGCACGTGCGCCTGGGTCCGATCCCGGAGAGCCCGGTCGAGCGGCTCGTCGCTCGGCTCAACCTCGCTCCCCGGCCGCTGCTCGACACCCAGATCGCCTACACGCTGGCCCGCGTCGTGATGGTCGGGACGAAGCTGGGCGTGTTCGAGGCGCTTCGCGACGAGCCGCTCGACGCGAGCCGGGTCGCCGAGCGGTGCGGGCTCGACGCCCCGGTCGCGCGGAAGTGGCTGCTCGCCGACAGCCCCAGCTCGCTCGCCGACAAGCTGCTGCTCCAGTTCCACGAGTGGGATTGGTTGGAGCGCGCGGAGGACTACGTCCGCACCGCTCGAGCTGCACACGTCGATCTCGGCCGAGGAGTGGCCGATCTATCAGCGCGGCATGCGCGCGTTCGCCGGAGCCGCCGCGGCCGAGACCGCGCGGCGACTGCCGGTCCCCAGAGGCGCGCGCGACATGCTCGACATCGGCGGCTCGCACGGCTACTTCTCGGTCGCCCTCTGCCGCCGCCACGACACGCTGAGCGCGACCGTGCTCGACCTGCCCGAGGCGGTCGAGCACGCGGCCCCGATCCTCGCCGCCGAGGGCATGGGCGAGCACGTGGTCCACCGCGCCGGCGACGCCCTGAGCGACGATCTCGGCACCGACGTCTACGACCTCGTCCTCATCGCCCAGCTCGTCCACCACTTCAGCGACGAGCAGAACCGGGAGCTCGCCGCGCGCGTCGCGCGCGCTGCGCCCGGGCGGCGTGTTCGCGATCCTCGACGCCTTCCGCTCCCTCTCGGCCGAGGACGCCGGCCAGGCGGGAGCGCTGCTCGACTTCTACTTCGCGCTCACGAGCCAGTCGGGCACGTGGTCGCCCGAGGAGATGGCCTCGTGGCAGCGGCGGGCCGGGCTCAAGCCGCGGCGGCCGATCCGGTTCCGGACGGTGCCGGGCGTGGGTGTCCAGGCCGCCGTGGCGAGCGGGTAGCCCGGGCTACGAGCGCCGGCCGGCTCAGCGGTCCGGGCGGCGCGCGACCACGAGCAGGGTCTTCCTCGACTTGCGCGCGTCGTCCAGCGACCGGCCCGGCACGCCAAGCGTCTGGCTGAACGTGTTCGTTGGCATGCCCCCGAACATCGTCGACAGGCCGATGTCGTTCGGAGCCGAGTTGTTGATGGTGATGACGAACCTCATCTCGCCCGGACCGACGTTTCGGATGTAGTGCGCCCACCCCTGGAGGATGAAGGCGATGTCGCCCGGCTCGAGGACCGTGATGCTCTCCTCCCCGCAGGGCGTGACGATTCCGACCTCGCCCCTTCCCTCCTGGCAGAAGTCCATCTCCCAGGCGTTCGGGTGCCAGTGCGGCTCCCGCAGCGCCCCGCGATCGAGGACCAGGTAGAAGACCGCGGCTGCGTTCCCCTTGACGACCGGGGAACGAGCTCTCGTCGGCCTCGGTGACCGTGCCGCCGGGGGTCGTGACCGTCGGTTCGCTCGCGTGAGCCGGAAGCGATAGTCCTCGTCCGACTTCGGGAGCGTCGGGGGTCCCGCGGCTCACGTCGACGCCCTCCGTCGGGGGAGCCGTCTCCGCGCTGCCGCTGGCCTCGCTCCCCACCACCGCTCCGACGCCGCCCGCGGCCGCCGCGGCGCCCGCGGCCACCAGGAGCTCGCGCCGGTTGACCTCCGCCATGTGCCTCCTCTCGGTTCGAGGGGCGGATGCTAAGAGCGGCTCCGGCGGATACCCGCGCGGGGGCGGCCGTGGGCGGGCACGGACCGGAGGGGCGGCGGCCGCGACTACATTGCCCCGGTGGCAGGCTCGGCGCACGCTCCGACGCCCCGCGAACCCGGATTGGGGCGCGGGCTGGTCCGGCTCGCGCGCCTGATGCGAGCCCACTGGGTCACCGGTACGGGTGCGTCGGTCGCGGCGGTGCTCGGCGTCGCCGCCACGGTCGCCGTTCCCCTGCTCGTCGGGGAGTCGGTCGCGGCCATCGAAACGCCGCGACGGCGACCGACTGGCGACGCTGGCCGCGGCGATCGTCGCGCTGGGCGTCGCGAGCGCGATCCTCCAGGCGTCGAGGATGCTCCTCGCCCAGCGGGTCAGCGTCGCGCTCGAGGCCGACCTGCGGGGGCGCCTGTTCGCCCGGCTCCAGTCGGTCGAGCTCTCGTTCCTCGACGCCCACGACACGGCGAGCCTGACCTCGATCGCGACCGTCGACCTCCGCCAGGGTGCGACTGTTCGTCGGCAACTCGATGACGATGGCGATCCAGTCGGTGCTGACGATCGCCGCCGTCGCGATCGTCATGTTCGTCTACGAGCCCGCGCTGGCGGCGATCGCGCTCGCGCCGTTCGCGCTGCTCGCCGCCCTGTTCGCGCGCTACGCGGTCGGATGCGCGACGCCTACGGGGAGACGCGCCGCGAGATCGCAGAGGTCGGCCGGCAGGTACAGGAGAACATCGCCGGAGCGGCCGTGATCAAGGGCTTCGGGCGCGAGCCAGAGCAGCTCGCGCGCTTCCGCGCCGCCGCCGCCACCGCCGCGCGCAAGGCGATCGCCACCGCCCGCCTCCAGTCGCTGTTCGGCTCGAGCATCAACGCCCTGCCGAACGTGGGCCTGATCGCCGTCCTCCTCTACGGGGGGCTGGTCGCGGTGGCGGGGGCATCAGCGACGCCAAGTTCGCCACCTTCTACACGTACTTCCTCCTGCTCTCGGCTCCGGCCCAGCAGCTCGGCTACCTGATCGGGACGGCCGAGCAGGTCACGGCGTTCCTCAACCGCGTCTTCGGAGTCCTCGACGCGACCTCGCCAGTGCCCGGCACCGCGCGCCCAGAACACGTCGTCGAAGATCGCCTTGTCGGCTCGCGCCAGGACCGGCTCGGGAAGCAGGCCGGAGAAGAGCCTCCGCATGGCGGACGCACGGTCGCCCGGGCCCCGCCGGCCGCCGGCGTGCGCGAGCGCGGTCACGAACGCCGGCTCGACGAACGGCGTGACGAGCGTCGTCCCGGCGTCCTTCGCCAACGTCCTCATGGCGGCGGTGCCGAGCGCGCGGTACCGCCGGCCGAGCTGCCAGCGAAGCCAGCTCGTCCAGCCGCGCGGCTCGTCGATCGCGTCCTCGACCTGGGCCCGGAAGACCTCGCGTTGGGCCGGAACGCGGAGCCACGGCGGCGGTTGGACGACCTCCCGAAGGCCTTCGGCCGCGACGCGCAGCCGCCTCGGGAGCGCGAGCCACCAGCTCGACGACGTCCCACGGCCCGGGGCGGGAGCGGCCGGCGAAGGTGTCGGCGAGCGGCTGCCAGCGCCAGCTCGCCAGCACGTCGTCGCCGCCGTCCCCGCTGAGGAACGCCCCGCCGCGCGCCTCCTCGAGCAGGGGTGCGTGGCCGAAGACGTTCGGCGGAACAGCACGCCGTGGCGCCGGAGGACTCGCTGTGCCACCGGACCGACGAAGTCGAGCCGGTCGCCGACGGGCCGCCGTTCCCAGTCCGGCAGCTCGAGATGGCGCACGACGAGCTGCTGCCAGCGCGACTCGTCGGCGGTCGCGTGGCCGTCGAAGGCGAGCGAGACCGGCACGGGCAGCGGGAGTCCCTCGCGCCGGGCGACGCGAGCCGCGACCGCCAAGACGGCCGAGGAGTCGCGCCCACCGGAGAAGCTCACGAGGCACGGCGGCGTGGCGAGCGCCGGGAGGATCACCCGCTCGAAGGCTGCGAGCGGATCGACGCGCTCTGGCGCGGGGAGCGGGACGAGACGAGGTCCCGCGGCGCCCGTGACCCGGCCCGACGCTATCTCCAGCCGCGTCGGGCGCAGTGCGGACGGCTGCTCTACGGCCGAGCGACGCGCGAGACGCCGCGACGCGAGGCCCGCACGCGAGAGCTCACGTCGAAGACCATCCAGCGCACACGGTTCCTGAGCGCGTGGACCGGGCCGCGCGGCTTGGTCGATCGCTGCTTGATCGGCATCAGGTTGTTGATGTCGACCTGCTGTTCGGGGCTCGTTCCCATTGCTCCTCCTCGGGACGGACGACGGTGGGAACAGACTAAACGGCGCGGCCAAGTGCCGGTGCGGAGCGATGAGTTTCCCCCCGCCTCGCGGTCGAAACGGTTAGCGTCAAGCACGAAGGGCATCGAACGAGAGGAGCTTTGCCATGGGACAGCCGGTAGTCCACTTCGAGGTCATCGGAAAGGACGGCGACAAGCTCCAGCGCTACTACTCCGAGCTCTTCGGGTGGGAGATCGATGCGGACAACCCGATGAACTACGGAATGGTCGGACGCGAGGGGAACACCAACGCCGACGGGGTCGGGATCGGCGGGGGCGTCGGACCGGGACCGGAGGGCTACGACGGTCACGTCACCTTCTACGTCGAGGTGCCCGACGTGGAGGAGGCTCTGTCGAGGGCCGAGAGTCTCGGCGGAACGCGGATGATGGGACCGGAGACCGTTATGGGCCAGGTAGAGCTCGGCCAGTTCCAGGACCCCGAGGGGCACGTGGTGGGCTAGGAGCGCGTCCGCCTCTCCTCGACCAAGCCCGACCCCAGGCGACCAACGACAGGAGGAACCGATGCCTGATGTAAGCCCGATCCCCGCCGACTACCCGCGCGTCACGCCGTACCTGCACGTGGACGGCGCCGCCGCGGCGATCGACTTCTACACGGACATCCTGGGAGCCGAGGAGCGCATGCGCATGCCCGGCCCCGAGGGCAAGCTGGGGCACGCCGAGCTTCAGATCGGCGGGTCGATCGTCATGCTCGCCGACGAGTTCCCCGCCATGGGCGTCCGCGGCCCGAAGTCGATCGGCGGCACTCCGATAACCCTCCACGTCTACGTGGAGGACGTCGACGCGGTCTTCGACGCGGCCCTGGCCGCGGGCGCCAAATCGGTACGCGCGGTCGAGAACCAGTTCTACGGAGACCGCACCGGGCAGTTCGAGGACCCGTTCGGCCATCGCTGGAACATCGCCAGCCACGTCGAGGACGTGGCGCCCGAAGAGATGGAGAAGCGGATGGCGGAGGCGATGCCCGGATAGCCGTCTCAAGGCCAGCGGTTCGCACGCCGGTAGGTGGGGGCCTCAACGACAACAACGGGCGCTCGAAAGAGCGCCCGTTGCAACGTCAAGCGGCCGGCGTCCCTACCGCGGGTGCGAGCACTTCTTCGCCTGGCCGGCGGGAAGCTCCTGCTGACCCGCCGTCGAGCACTCGCCCTGCCCGGCGCCGCCGCTCGGCCCCTGCTTCTTCAAGAAGCCCTGATCCTCGTCGGGTGCGGCGAGCGCCGCACACGGTGTGATCGACAGGGCGAGCACGGAAAGCGCCGCCGCCGCGATCTTGCGTGTACGACTCATAGGGGTTCTCCTTCCCCTGGAGGCGGCTCTTCCGCAAGCGCAACCCGTGTGATCGAAGCCGCTCTCGCCCAGTCCTGCGCGCGGAAGTCAGACAACTTCTGGAAGTCAGACAACTTCTCTGTCACGCGCGAACCTCTGAGGCAGCCACGCCGCTGTCAAGACATCGGCACGCGTCGAGCGTCCATCGGAACACGTGTCGCCGCGTGCGACTGGGACCAGCCGGGGGGCCGGTGACAAGCACGCTCAAAGCGAGTAGCGTGTGGGAGGCACTAACCGTCGCTGGGGCCTTCTTCGCGCCTCCTCCCTCCGTCGGAACCTCTGGAGGTGGCGAGAAGAGGAGGCTCCGATGACGAGCCCCGACGAGCCCCGCACCGACGGACCGCTGGCGGCACAGATCACCCGGGCGGTCGTCGGCGTCTTTTCCGACTACACCGGTCGTGGACCCACCAAGGCGCGGACCTTCCTGAACGAGAACACCGTTCACGTGCTCCTCGAGGACACCATGACCACCGCCGAGCGCCAGCTCGCCGTGGGCGCCGAGAAGGAGTTCGTGCTCGAGCTGCGGCGCAAGTTCCAGAGGACCATGCGCGACGACGTCGTCGCCGCAGTCGAGGAGGCCGGAGGGCGCAAGGTGATCGCCTTCATGAGCGACAACACGATCGAGCCGGACATGGCCCTCGAGGCGTTCGTGCTCGAGTAGGCGCACGGCGTCCGCCTGACCTGAGGCGCTCGCCGCGGATACCGCAAATTCCGGTCTTGACGTCGCGGCTAAGCTACGGGCGCAAGGCCCGAGGCGACCCACGGTGAGGGGGGAGTCGAGGGCTACTCGAACTGGGTAGGACGCCGCTTGGCTTGAGGTCGACCGACGTGCTCGGCCCCTCAAAGCGGGAGGGCGGACTCCCGGAGTTAGGGGCCCTCATGCCCCACCTCATATGTCGCGTCTGTCAGCTCCAGTCCTACAGCGCGGCGGGACACGCCACGGTCGATCGTTGCCCGCGCTGCGGCGCGCCGCTTCGAGGTGCCGGCCCGGAGCGCGCTGAAGCCCGGCGGGAGCTCGGCTTTTTGGACCTGAGCTCGGGCCTCGTCCCGACGCGCGCGCGGGAGGAGGCGAGCCATGCGCCTCGTTGACGTGCCGGACCGGCTTAGCGTGCGCCTGCGTCGAGGCGCCTCGCTCGATCCCGTCGAGTGGGAGGTGATCGCACGGTGATAGGTCCGCTGAGCCTCGTCCGAGGGGTCCTTGGCCGCGTGCTAGGCGACATCGTCCCGAGCGAGGCGCGCTCCGTCGACGACGGAGCGGAGGTCGTCGGGGTCATGCCAGGGCGCCGACGGGGCGCCTCTGGTTCCTCCACCTTGACGCGCGAGACCGCCGCGCGGTCGCGGCAAGCGCTCGAGTTCTCACGCCGGCTACCGCACGAGCCGGCCGCTGTCCCTGAGGCGCGGGGAGCGCTCGAGCCACTCGCGACCGTAGTCGATCCGGAGGCCTTCGGGAACTTGCGCCTGCTCGTGAGCGAGGTTGTCACCAACAGCGTGCGTCACGGTTCGCACGGCGGGTCCGCGCCCATCGAGCTGTCCGTGGTGGCCGCTCCCCATCGGGTGCGGGGGGAGGTCGCCGACGGTGGCGCCGGCTTCGCGCCGGCAGCTCGGAGCGATCGAGCGGACGAAGGGTCGGGCTGGGGCCTTCATCTGGTCGATCTCCTCAGCGACCGCTGGGGAGTTGAGCGGAACGGCCGGACGGTCGTCTGGTTCGAGCTCGAGGCTGCGGTTGAGCCCCCCGCGGGGCCGAGCGAGTCGGGCTATTCCGACGCCCTCCCGAACCGGCGCAACGGCACGTCGCCCGGGGAAGCCGAGCGACGAGACGGCGTGGGGAGCCGCTTGAGCGCCGTTCGGTCCCTCCTCCCGCTGGGAAGGGAGCCGGAACTCGACGTCGACTGAGCGATCCGCCTGCGCGAGCTCGATCTCGAGGGTCGCGGCTCGAGATCTGAGTCGCGGCGCCCGTGTCGCGAGCGCCGCCGCCGGCTCACGCCCGCAGACGGTAGCCCAGGTAGAAGAGGCGGAGGTTGACCGCGAAGAGGGCGAGGGTGGCCAGCGACAGCAGCGCGAGCGACATGGCGACGTCGGTTTCCGAGTAGCCGAGGAAGCCGTAGCGAACGAGACCGATCATGTAGTACACGGGGTTGAACTGAGTGAGCGTCTCGAACGGCTCGGGGAGCAGCGTCGCCGAGTAGAAGACCCCGCCGAGGAAGATGAGCGGCTGGAGCACGAACGTCTGGGCGAAGGACACGTCGTCGAACTGCTCGGCGCGGACGCCGACGAGCACGCCGAGCTGGGCGAAGAAGAAGCCGACGAGGAAGAGCGCGGGCAGCAAGACGAGCACATGCTCGACCGGGAGGTCGACGAGCAGGGAGGCGGCGGCGAAGGTGAGCGTGGCGATCACCAGCCCGCGCAAGAAGCCGCCGAGCGAGAAGGCGAGCAGCAGCTCGAGCGGAGAGGCGGGCGAGGAGAGCTGGTCGTCGATCGCGCGCTGGAACTTCTGCTGGAGGATCGACGACGAGTTGTTGGCAAAGGCGTTGATCGCCCAAGCCATCATGATCAGCCCGGGCACGATGAAGACGACGTAGTCGATGCCGTGCAGCTCGTTGATCCGCGACCCGAGGGCCGCGCCGAAGACCGAGATGAAGAGGAAGGTCTCGAGCAGCGGCGCGCCGACCGTCTGGCGCTTGATCTTCAGGAAGCGGTTGACCTCCCGCCGCACGAGCGAGACGAAGCGGATCTGCGCCGCGGTCACGGGGCGGCCTCACCGAGTCGCGCGCGCGAGAGCTCCTTGCGACCGACGAGCTCGAGGTAGGCGTCCTCGAGCGTCGCCACGCCGAAGTCGGACGCGAGCTCGCGGCTCGTTCCCTCCGCGACGACCCGCCCCTCGTTGATGAACGCGATCCGGTCGCAGAGCTGCTCGGCCTCCTCGAGGTAGTGCGTCGTGAGCAGGATCGTCGTCCCCTCGGAGTTGATGCGCTCGATGTAGCGCCACAGCTCGAGCCGCAGCTCGACGTCGACGCCGGCAGTCGGCTCGTCGAGGATGAGGAGCCGCGGGCGGTGCATGAGCGCACGCGCCAACAGGAGCCGGCGCTTCATCCCCCCGGACAGGGTGCGCGTGCGGTCCTCGCGCTTCTCGGTGAGCGAGAACGCCTCGAGCAGCTCGCGCGCCCGCTCGCGACGGTCCCTCCTCGGGATGCCGAAGTAGCCCGCGTGGTAGTCGAGCGTCTCCTCGACGGTCAGGAACCAGTCGAGGTTCACCTCCTGCGGGGCGAGGCCGACCGCGAGTCGCGCCTCGCCGTAGTTGGCGATGGCGTCGTGGCCGAAGATCGTGATCGCGCCAGACGTCGGCTGGGCGAGGCCGGTCGCGCAGTGGATGAGCGTCGACTTGCCGGCGCCGTTGGGTCCCAGGAGACCGAAGAACTCGCCCGCGGCGATCTCGAGCCGAACGCCGCGGAGCGCCTCGGTCCCGGTGGGATAGCGCTTGACGAGGTCGGTCACCTCGAGCGCGCGCGGTTCTGTCGGCGCGGCGCCCATGCGCGTGGCACCGCTGTCAGGGGAGAGGGTCACGCCCGCGAATGATGAACGGTCGGAGAGACCGGCCCGCGCGGGGGGCGGGCCCTCGTGGGCCGCCGCGCGAGTCCAAGGAGGCACTGGCCCGCGCTTGCCATCATCGCCCGCGTTTCAGTCGTGGCAGCGGGGGGGAGGGATTCGAGCCCCCCGGGCCCCGTCGTCCCGGGACAGCGGTCTTCAAGACCTCCGCGATCGGTCGGACTCAGCCACCTGGAGTGACAGCGTCCCTGATGCCCGGGGTGCGGTATCCGGGCAGGCGGTGTCCCGTCACTTCGGGCTGTGTTTCCTGGAGGAACGCCGAATGCGCGCCCCCTGCGTTGGCGGCAGCCTCCTGTAGCGAAGGTGACCAACGTCGCCCTGAGCGTCGCGTCCCCACGT
>DATHAN010000207.1:0-3098 GCA_035296645.1 Thermoleophilaceae bacterium | reverse complement strand
CCCTCGAAGATCAGGTGCTTCGCGTCGGAGATCGTGTCGGTCTGCTCGGGCGTCGGGTCGCCCTCGATCCCGAACATCTTCTTCTGGAACGACCCGCGATGGTCGAACGCCAGGATGAACAGTCTGCCGTCGTAGCCGAGTTCCATGTCTTCCTCGCTCTGCTCTGGTTCGGCGGTGTTATACCTGTCCGCCGGCCCGGCGCGCGCCCGCCGCGCGCCCGCCGCGCGGGCGCGACAGCCGCTCGGTGCGGCCGTCGCAGCGGGGGCGGGCCCCCTTGGATGGCCCGCGACCGCGGGTACGATCGCGCGATGGAGCATCGCTTCACCGGCCCCGCGTACACGCTCGGGATCGAGGAGGAGCTGATGATCCTCGACGCCGAGACACTCGACCTGTCGAACTCGATCGAGGCGATCCTCCGGGCTCTGCCTCCCGTCGAGGGTGAGCCTCAGGTCAAGGAGGAGCTGATGGAGTCGGTCGTCGAGGTCATGACGACGCCGGCGGGCTCGGTCGCCGAGGTGTCGGAGCAGCTGCGCGGCCTGCGCCGCACCGTGCAGGCGACGGCGAGCGAGTGCGGGCTCGCGATCGCCTCGGCGGGCACGCATCCCTTCGCGCTGTGGGAGGAGCAGCGGATCGTCGCCCGGCCGCGCTACCAGCAGCTCGTGAGCGCGCTGCGGTGGGTCGCACGCCAGGAGCTGATCTTCGGCGTCCACGTCCATGTCGGGATCGACGGGCCCGAGAAGGCGGTCCACGTGGCCAACGGCATGCGCGTCCACCTCCCGCTGCTGCTCGCGCTGTCGGCGAACTCCCCGTTCTGGCGCGCCGACCAGACCGGCCTGCTCTCCACGCGCACCCCCGTCTTCCGCACCTTCCCGCGCGTCGGAATCCCGCCGCGCTACGACGGCTGGGAGGACTACGCGCGGCGGGTGACGTTCATGGTCGACTCGAAGGTGATCGAGGACTACACGTACCTGTGGTACGACGTGCGCCCACACCCTCGGCTCGGGACGGTCGAGGTGCGGGTCATGGACGCCCAGACGCGTGTCGAGCACACGCTCGGGCTCGCGGTGCTCGTCCAGGCGCTCGTCAAGGAGCTCGCCGAGCACTTCGACGCGGGGCGCGAGCTTTCGAGCTACCCGTACGAGATGCTCGACGAGAATAAGTTCATCGCCGCCCGCCACGGGCTCGACGGCGAGCTCGTCGACCTGCCGAAGGAGGAGCGCGTGCCCACGCGGGCGCTCGCGCGCCGGGTGGTCGACCGCGTCCGCGAGCACGCGCAGGACCTCGGCTCGGGCGGAGAGCTGGCGGCGGTCGACGACCTGCTCGAGCGCGGCAACGGCGCCTCGCGCCAGATCATGGTCTACGAGGCCAACCACGACCTGCGCGAGGTCGTCAAGGAGGTCGTCGAGAAGACGTCGGCCTGAGCTCCGCGAGCGCCTCGGACGGCGCGGGCGAGCGGCACGGACGCCTGCCGTGCACCGCGTGCGAACGAGCCGGGGGCCTCGCCGTGGAGGAGTATCCTCGGCCGGGTGAGCGAGTCCGACCTCTTCGTCGTCTGCAAGAACTGCTCGGCGGAGGTGAGCCCCTACGTCACCGAGTGCCCGTACTGCGGGCAGCGGGTGCGCAAGCGCGCGCCGCGGATCGAGCGCGGGGAGCCGCTCGAGGAGCGGCGAAGCAGGACTGCCCTCCCGCGCCTGCGCCCCGGCGAGATCCCCGGGATCGCTCCCGAGACCCGGCCGTACGCGACGATCGGCGTGATCGTGGTCGCGGTCCTGGCGGCGCTCGTGGTCACGACGAACCCCCTGCTCACGAACGAGATCGGCGTGATAGGCGCGCTCGGAAACGAGCCGTGGCGGCTGTTCTCGACCCCGTTCGTCCACGGTACGAGCCTCGGCTACGGCTTCGTCACCATGCTCGCCACGGGCATCTTCGGCATGCACCTCGAGCGACGCTTCGGCCGGCTCGCTCCGGTGGCGATCTTCCTGCTCGCCGGCTCGGGTGGCGCGGCGCTCGCGGCCACGGCCGGCTTCACGCCGGCGCTCGGGGCGAACGGCGCCGCGCTCGGCCTCCTGTGCGCCTGGCTCGTCGACGACCGCCGCGCCGCGGCGCGCGGCGAGGACAGGGGCAACGACCTGATCGGCGTGGCGGTGATCGCCGCCGTGCTCCTGATGCTGTCGGTCGCGGAGCCCGACGCGAGCATCGCCGCGGCCGTGGGTGGCGCGCTGGCCGGCGCGCTGTGCGGACTGCTGCTCACCGTCGTGCGCCGCTGAGGCGAGCCCCGCCGGGACCGTGTCGCGGCAGCCGGAGCCGACCGAGGCCGAGGTCGAGGCGGCGCTGGCCGCGCTCACCGAGCCCGACCGCTTTCGTGCCGCCGAGCAGCGCGTCGCTCGCCACGTCCCCGAGCTCCAGCGAATCCTCAACCATGCCCTGCGCGAGGGCGGCTGGTTCGACGAGGCGCACGAGTCGCAACTGCGACGCGTCGCGGGCGCGCAGACCGAGGACGAGCGCCTCGCCGCGCTGCGCGCGCTCCTCGCCGAGGAGACGCGCCTCGGGATGCTCGTGGGCGTGGCCGTCGGATGGGAGCTCGGCCGCGAGCTCGAGCGCTCGCCGGCGCGGGAGGAGTAGGGTCCCCGGGGTGCGAGCGGCCGACCAGCCGACCCGGCTGACCGAGCGCGACGATCTGCGCGCGACGAGCGATCCCGCCCTGCTCGAGTCCGCCGACCGCGGCGAGGTAAAGCTCCTCACCTACCGTGAGCTGTACGAGCTGTGGGAGCGCCAGGCGTGGCGCGTCCAGGACCTCGACTTCTCCCAGGATCGCGTCGACTGGCACGAGCGCATCCCTCCCGACGAGCGCTTCCAGCGCATGTACGGGCTGTCGTCGTTCTTCATCGGGGAGCAGCGCGTCGCCGCCGAGCTCGGCCCAATGATGCGCGCCGTGCCCGACGAGGAGATGCGGATCTTCCTGTGCACGCAGATCGCCGACGAGGCGCGCCACGTCGCGTTCTTCAACCGCTTCTACGCCGAGGTCGGCGTGCTCGAGTCGGACTCGCTCGCCGGGCGCCTCGAGGAGACGAGCGCCCACCTCAACGACAACTTCCACA
>DATHAN010000206.1:0-3392 GCA_035296645.1 Thermoleophilaceae bacterium | reverse complement strand
CTCGGAGACGCACCGGCAGGTCGAGCAGGTGTTCGCGGCGCGCACGCGCGCCGAGTGGGAGGAGTTCGCCGCCGAGCACGACTGCTGCCTCGAGCCCGTCCTCGGCCTCGACGAGGCGCTCGCCTCGGAGCTCACCCACGCCCGGGACATGGTGGTCGAGATCGAGCAGCCGGGGGCGGGCTCGGTGTCGCTGCTCGGTGTCCCGGTCAAGCTCGGGCGCACCCCGGGAGCGCCCGCCGGCCCCGGCCCCGCACTCGGCGAGCACACCGCCGCGGTCCTGGCGGAGCTCGGCTACTCCGACGGCGAGCGCGAGCGGCTCGTGGCGGCGGGTGCGGTGGCCGGGCCAGCCGAGGGGTCGGCGACGGGCAGCTTCCTCGCGTGACCCGGACGCGACCACCCCCGAGGCCGCGGTCAACGCCGGCGAGCGCGCCCGCTCGCCGCTCACCACCGCGCCTCGTGTCGCTCCATGACGCCATAGCCCTCGGCGAGCTCGATCCCCCCGGATAGCTCGCCGGTGAACGATCCGAGCGGCTGCCGGTAGTCCGAGCCGACGATGCCGAGCCGCGTGCGGTGCGCGAGCTCGGCCCATGGAGCGAAGCGGAGCTCGCCACCGTCCTCGAAGCGCACGGCCGCGAGGCCGGGCGAGAAGGTGACTGGCGCGACCTCCGACGGCTCGCCGTCGAGCCACAGCGTGCGCTCGCTGCCGGCGCGGTCGTCGTTCACTCCCTCGACCAGGTTCCACGCGACGCGCGCGCCGTCGGCCGCGAGCCCGACCCCGGCCGACCAGCGCCACAGGGTGTGACGGGAGTGGTAGCCCGCGGTCTCGTCGATCACCGCCTCGGAGTCGACGGCGCGCCGCCGCCCGTCGATGGCAACCCATCCCCGCGCCGGGATCCCGGCGCGCTTGCGCGTCCACACGTAGCCGCTCGTCCCGCTCGCCGAGACGCTCTCGACCGCCCGCGGCGCGTCGGCGAGGGCGAGCTCGACCTCGACCTCGACGCGTGCGCCGTCCTCCTGCGCACGGGCGCGGACGGCGACGCCCGCGTCGCTCACCGCGACGCCGCCCGACCCGACCAGCGACCGTGCGCTGAGGAGCCGCCCGTCGGGCGTCGCCACGCCCCAGAAGCGCTGGACGAGCGGCCCGACCCACACCTCGCAGGCGCACACGCACGCTTCGGGTCCGTAGACCCCGACGTACCGCCACCGCTTGAGCGGGCGTCCGCCACGCACGAGCGGCATGCGCGCCGGGGGGAGCGGGAGCTCCAGGCTGCGAACGGCGTCGCCCCGGGCAGGCAGTGCGGGCATCGCCGCGAGAGTACGCGTCCTGCGACCGGTAGGATGGATTGACCGGTCAGTCAACGCGCCCCCGCCCCGGCGGGCGGCCGAGCAAGCGGCCCCGACACGAGGAGGAGAAAGGTGCGGGCGGCGGCGGTCCAGCTCAACTCCGGCCCCGACAAGGGCCGCAACCTGGCTACGGCCGACCGGCTGACGCGTGCCGCGGCCGCGGACGGGGCCGACCTCGTCGTTCTGCCCGAGAAGTTCAACCTGCTCGCCGGCGAGGAGGAGATGCGCGCCGGCGCGGAGCCGCTCGACGGGCCGGCGGTCGCCTGGGCGCGCGACACGGCGCGCGAGCTCGCCATCGATCTCGTCGCCGGGTCGTTCTCGGAGCGCCGGCCGGGGCGCGAGCGGCTGTCGAACACCTCGGTCCACGTGGGGCCCGACGGCGAGCCGCGGGCGGTCTACCGCAAGATCCACATGTTCGACGTCGACGTCGCCGGCGTCGAGTACCGCGAGTCGGCGACCGAGGAGCGGGGCGACGAGATCGTCGTCTCCGATGCCCGGGGCGTCCCGCTCGGGATGAGCGTGTGCTTCGACTTGCGCTTCCCCGAGCTCTTTCGCATCCTCGCCGTGCGCGGCGCGCGCGTCATCGCCGTGCCGGCGGCCTTCACGCGGCCCACCGGCGAGGCCCACTGGGAGCTGCTGCTGCGCGCCCGGGCGGTCGAGAACCAGGCGTTCGTGGTCGCCGCCGACCAGGTCGGCGAGTGGCAGCCCGGCCGGGAGAGCTTCGGCGCCTCGCTGATCGCCGATCCCTGGGGCGAGCTGCTCGCGCGCGCGCCCGACGCCGCCGCCGGCGTGCACGAGACGTTCGTGTGCGCCGACCTCGACTTCGCGCGCCAGGACGAGCTGCGGGAGCGGCTGCCGAGCCTGTCGGGCCGCGTCGAGTCGGCGTACCGGTGGCCGGCGGGGGCACCCGCCTGATGGCCTCGGCCCCGGGCAGCCGCACGCACGGCGGAGACGGCGCGCGCGACCCGGCCGGCGACGGCCGCGTGCGCGGCGGGCGCCGGCGCGGCGCCGAGGCGGCCGACAAGCGCCGGCGCATCCTCGATGCCGCCGTCCGCGTGTTCGCGCGGCAGGGCTTCTACGCGTGCCGGGTCTCCGACGTCGCCGACGAGGCGGGCGTGGCCTACGGCCTCGTCTACCACTACTTCGACTCGAAGGAGGAGATGCTCGACACCCTGTTCGTCGAGCGCTGGCAGCTCATGCTCGACGCGATCGAGGCGATCGACGGGGGCGAGGCGAGCGGGCGCGAGAAGCTGTACGCCGTGGCCTCGTTCATCATCGACTCGTACCGCTACTCGCCCGACGTGATGAAGGTGATCATCGTCGAGGTCACGCGCGCGGCGCATTCGTTCGGTCGCCAGCACCTCGAGCAGATCCGCACCGCGTACGACCGCATCGCCAGGATCGTCGAGGCGGCGCGCCGCGACGGCCAGTTCAAGTCCGGCATCTCGCCCGACTTCGTCGCGCTGTGCTTCTACGGGGCGATCGAGCAGCTCCTCTCGGGCTGGATCTTCGGGTCCCTGCCCGCCACGGAGGAGGAGTTCGAGCGCGCGAAGGAGCTCGTCGTCGAGACGATCTGCGGCGGGATCGAGGCGCCGGCGGCGTCGAGGTCTGGTTTACTGCCGCCGCAATGAGGAACGACGTCACCAAGCGGCTGATGTGGAGCGGCCTGCTGGCGGGCGTCGGCGCCCTCAGCTCGGTGATGGCCAACCGCGTCGCCGTCGAGCTCTGGCGCAGGATCTTCGACGAGGACCCACCCGAGTAGCGAAATGGCATTCGGACGCCGCAAGAAGCGAGAAGAGGACGGCGAGCGCGCCGCCGAGGGGGAGCCGGGCCAGGCCGGGGATGAGTCGACCGCGGTGGTCGAGGCCGGCGGCGAGCAGCCGGCTGAGCCGGTGACCGAGGTCGGGGGGGCCGCCGGCCCGGAGAGCGGGGACGCCGAGGCGCAGGGCCTGGGTGGCCCGGTCGGCGACGAGCTCGCAGAGGCGGGCGCCGAGGCGGGCGACCCCGCCGCCGCGGGGATCGGCACCGAGGGCGCTCCGTACGACGCG
>DATHAN010000205.1:0-2213 GCA_035296645.1 Thermoleophilaceae bacterium | reverse complement strand
GTAGCCCTCGACGGCCTCCTTGATCTCGAGCGCGGTCACCGGCCGCCGCTCCGACATCAGGAACGAGATCAGCGAGAGCTGGCGGATCAGCTTCTCGGTGTCCTTGGCCACGCTCGAGAGCATACGGCGGCCGTGCTCGCTGGACGGGCCCGCGTCACCCGGGCAGCGCGCGACGAAACGCGCTATTTGCAGGAACGACCACTTCGGTCACCCTGCGTGTTACCGGAGCGTCGTCAGCGCTCCGACCCGATGCAGTTTCCTCCGTCGCCGCGCGGCGAGCTCCGCGCCGAGGCTACGCGACCGCCCGCTCGTCCCATCCGGGCCGCGGGAAGTAGGCGGCCGCCGATATGCCGCGGTCGAACGCCGACCATTGCTCGCCGTCGGCGAGCGTCTTCTCGATCCGGTCGAAGCTCCCGAGGCGACCCCCCAGGTTGTCCATCATGTGGACGAGCGTCGCCTCGCGCGTGCAGGGCACGACGGGACTTCCATGCTCGAGCGACCCGTGGTGGGAGAGGATGATGTGGAGCACGGCCTGTGCCGTATCGGGCGGGAAGCCGGGGATGCTCTCGATCTCGCGGCGTACCATGTGGTAGCCGAGCGGTATCTCGCCCTGGAGGCGCCCCGCGTCGGTCATCTCGATGCCGTCGCCCACGGACTCGTACGCCTCGATCTTGCCGATGTCGTGCAGCAGGGCGCCGGTGACCGCGACGTCGCGGTCGATCCCGGGGAAGGTCGCGGAGACCGCGCTCACCGCCTGGGCGACCGACAGGCAGTGCTCGAGCAGCCCGTGGCGGTAGGCCTGGTGGTAGTGCTTGGCGGCGGGCGCCTCGCTCCAGCGCGCCCAGGTCTCGGAGTCCTCGGCGAGCAGGCGCCGCAGGAGCGCCCGCAGCGGCGGGCTCTGCACGGTGGCGATGAGCGAGCGCACGTCGGCGGCCATCTGCTCGGGGGCGACGGTGGGAGCGTCGTGCAGGTCGGCGGGCTCGTACTCACCCTCCGCGGCGGCCCGCACGGAGCGGAGCGTGAGCGTCGCGCCGTAGCGCGCGTCGACCGAGAAGTGACCGCTCACCCGGACCACCGAGCCGACGCAGCACGCCTCGAGCACCTCGTCGATTCCCTCCCACAGCACGGCGTCGCACGAGCCCGTGACGTCGGCGAGGCGGAGCTTGAGGAACGGGTCGCCGTTCTTCTTGATCCGGCGCGCTCGCTCACGCACGACGAACACCGAGTCGACCGCCTGTCCGTCGCACAGGTCGCGTACGAACGCCTTGGTGCAGTCGTTCAGGGTCGGGTGCTCGAAGGCCGGCTGAGCCATCGCGGGGCGACCGTACCGGCGGCCTCGGACGGCTCAGATCAGCCTCCGTAGTAGCGTCGCGCGCGGGCCCCCAGATCCTCGACCATGTTGCCGTTCTGCACGGCGGAGACCGCGGACGCGAGGAACGGGACGAAGCGACCGCCGACTTTCAGCGCCACGCGGTGGCTGACGAAGCCGAGCAACCTGCGCCGGAGTGTCCGCTCGCGACTGCGGTCGAAACGCGATTTGAGTAGGGCCGAGGCGACCGGCCGCCCCGCCCGGTCGAGCGCCGCCCGTGCCTCGGCCGGGGTCTCGTAGACGCCCTGGAGGGCGAGAAGCTCGGCCGGTCGCATCGGGTGCCCGGGGTCGTAGCCGTAGGCCGCGGCGATGTAGAAGACCATCCGGCTCTCGAGCCACGCGAGCGCCACGAGGTCGACCGCGGCGGTGGCCACGCCGCCGACCCCGAGCGCGGCGCCCTCCGCACGCGCGAGGTGGACGTGCCGGCGCACCGCGCGGCGGCCGATCTCATCGGGAGAGTCGCCGTGCGCGCGCATGCGCTCGACGAAGCGGCGGGCCGGCGCGGCGAAGCGGGCGGCCGCGGCGAGCGCAATCAGCTCGGGCGCGCGCTCGGGCTCGGCGCGCAGCTGCCCGAGCAGCGACTCGGGCGGGTGCGCGGAGCGCACCGCGTGGGGGTCGGTCGCCCCGTCGGTCGCGTCTTCGGGCTCGGGAGTGTCGTAGGGCATGGCCGCGAGCATAGGAAGCCTGCGCGCGAGGCCGGTCCCGCTCGGCCCGCGCGCGGGTTTGCCCCCGGTGCGGCCGGGGCAAGCGGACGCCATGACCACTCCCACCAGACCCACCGGCGGCATCCTCAGCGAGGACCGTACCGAGGAGCGCGAGCAGATCATCGAGATGCTCCAGCAGG
>DATHAN010000204.1:0-2704 GCA_035296645.1 Thermoleophilaceae bacterium | reverse complement strand
CGCCTAGAAGGGGAGCTTGCCGCGGCCCTTGCGCCCCTTGGCCGCGCTCTTGTTGGTCGCCTTGCGCGACGAGCTGAACGGCTTCTGGCCGAGTCGCCCGAGCGCTCCGGGCGCCTTGCCGGCCCCGCGCTGGCCGGCGCTCAGGCTCTTGTCGACGCCGCGCTGGGGCCCGCGCGAGAGCCGAGGCAGGAGGAAGGCGAGCGCGAACAGGACGATGCACACGGCGATGATGATGACGATGGTCATGAGGCTCTCCTCGTCCTCGGCGGTCGATCCCTCGCCCGACCAGTGGGTGCGGCAAGCTACCAGAGCGCACGGCGCCCGCGGCGAGGTCGGCCGCCGCGGGTGCGGACCCCTCGGCGGCCGCCGCCGGCCTGCGCCGGGTTCGCGGGCTCCTCGCTGGCGGGTAAGGGCTGCGCATGGTCGTACGCGAGCTCCCCGACGGCGCCCTGGCGATCGGGCAGCCGTCACACGCGTGGCTCTCGGGACAGCTGGCGCGGGCCTGGGGCAACGAGCGGTTCGGAGCGGTATGGCCGTGGGAGGAGGTGTGCCTCGCGGCCGAGCAACACGACGTGGGGATGGCCGGTTGGGACCTCGAGCCGGAGCTCGATCCCCAGACCGGGCGGCCGCGCTCCTTCATGGCGATGGCGCTCGCGACCCACCTCGAGCTGTGGTCGGCCGCACCGCACCGCCTGCGCGCCCAGAGCCGCTACGCCGCGCTGCTCGTCTCCCTCCACGGGACGGCGCTCTACGGACGTCGCGACCTCGACGCGATGGAGCCGGAGCGGTCCGAGGCCGTTCGGCGCTACCTCGCCGGCCAGCGGGCGCTCCAGGACGAGTGGCTCGTCGAGCTGCGAGCCGATCCCGCGACGGCGCGCGCGGGCGAGCGCGCGTGCGTCGAGCGCAACCGCGCGCTCGTGTGGACCTGGGACACGCTCTCGCTCGCCCTGCTGCTCGACTGGGCTCCGCACGACACCGACCCCGTGCCGACTGCCGATCGCCCCGTCGTCGTGCGCCTGAGTCCGCTCGAGCCCGAAGGCGGCCGCTACGCGATCGCGCCGTGGCCGTTCGCGCGCGAGCGCGTCGAGGTGCGTTGCGAGGGGCGGCGCCTCGAGCGACGCTTCGAGGACGAGGCCGCGATGCAGGAGGCGCTGGCGCGGGCCGAGTGGGCGACGCTCGTGTTCGAGCTCGTCCCCGCCGCCCCGTGACCGGCGTGCGCGTTCCGCGGACGCTCGCGGGCGAGGCCGGGCGCGGCGCCGCGGCCGGGCTGCGGCAAGGCACGCCCGCATACCTCGACCACGGGTCGCGCGAGGCCGAGGCGATCGCGCTCACTTTCGACGACGGGCCGGGCGCGCTCACCGCCGGCCTGCTCGACGTGCTCGCGGCCGGGCGCGCCCGCGCCACCTTCAACGTGCTCGGGTCGCGCGTGCGTGGCCGTGAGGAGCTCCTGCGCCGCACGCTCCGCGAGGGACACGAGGTCGGGAGCCACGCCGAGCACCACGAGCGCCTCGGCGGACGCCCGCTCGCCGCCTACCGCCAGCTCGTGCGCACGAGCGCGTCGCTGCGCGCGGCGACCGGCGTCGCGCCCCGCGTGTTCCGTGCGCCCTACGGCGACGTCAGCCGCGGCGTCGTACGCGCGGCTCGCGCCGCCGGCCTGACCGCGGTCGGCTGGGACGTCGACCCGCGCGACTACGAGACTCCGGGCGCCGACGCCATCCTCGAGCGCGTCGTCGCCGCCGTCCGTCCGGGCTCGATCGTGCTCCTGCACGACGACCGGCGCGCGCTCGAGCAGACGGTGACCGCGACCGAGCGCATCCTCGTCTCCCTCGCCAAGCGCGGCCTGCGCGCGGTCACGGCGTCGGAGCTGCTCGGTCTCTAGCCGGGACGGCCCGCGCGACCGCGCCTCGACCGCCGCCGGTCCGCGCGGCCCCCGGTCGCTCGTTCGCGGCACGGGTCGCGGTACGGTCGCCCGGCCATGCGCGTCCCTGCCCGCTCAACGCTTACGCTCGTCGTGCTCGTCGTGCTCGTCGCGCTCGTCGCGGCCGGTTGCGCCGGCGGGCCGGACGGTGCGCGCCCGGGTGACGGGGCCGGCCGCCCGACCCCCGATGCCGCGATCGCCATCACCTATGACGGCGGTGGCGGCGACGTGCGCCGGGCCGAGATCGTGTGTGGCGACGAGCGCGACGAGGTGCGCGGCTTCCTCCGCCTCGAGCAGGCCTCCGACGTCTGCCGGCGCCTCGCCGGGATAGCCTCCTTCCTCACTGCGCCGCCTGCGCGGGGGCGCGTGTGCGCGCAGGTGTACGCCGGGCCGGAGCGCGCCCGCTTCGCCGGCCGCTTCGCCGGCCGGCGCGTCGACCGCCGCTTCGCCCGCACCGACGCCTGCGAGGTCAAGGACTGGGAGGGCGTCAGCGGGTTCCTGCCGACGCCGAGGTAGGACGGCGGTCGCCCGGCGAGGGGGCGTGCGAGCGGACCCGTCTAGGCTTGAGCGATCGGGCCGGGCCCGGCCCGACCCCGCCCACCGGAGGTCAGCATGGAAGGCAGCAAGGTCGAGAAGAGCGACGCAGAGTGGCGCGAGGAGCTCACGCCGCAGCAGTACGAGGTGCTCCGGCGAGCCGGAACGGAGCCGCCGTTCACCGGCACCTACGTGTACTCGAAGGACAGCGGGACCTACCGCTGCGCGGCGTGCGGCGGTGAGCTCTTCTCG
>DATHAN010000203.1:0-2770 GCA_035296645.1 Thermoleophilaceae bacterium | reverse complement strand
ACCCTGCCCTCGGTCGCCGCGGCGGTCACCATGCTGCTGACCGACCGCCACTTCGGCACCGCGTTCTTCGACCCGACCGCGGGCGGCGACCCCATGCTGTGGCAGCACCTGTTCTGGTTCTTCGGCCACCCCGAGGTCTACGTGATGATCCTGCCGGCGTTCGGGATCATCTCCGAGGTCCTGCCGGTGTTCGCGCGCAAGCCGATCTTCGGCTACAAGGCGATCGCCGCCTCGACCGCGGGCATCGCCTTCCTCAGCCTGCTCGTGTGGGCCCATCACATGTTCACGACCCCGACCGCGACGGTGGTGCTCGCCTTCTTCATGCTGTCGTCGTTCACCGTGGCCGTCCCCACGGGGATCAAGATCCTCAACTGGCTCGCCACCCTGTGGCGGGGGACGATCGTCTACAAGACGCCGCTCTACTTCGCCGCCGCCCTCCCCGGGCTGTTCGTGGTCGGCGGCATCACCGGCGTACAGCTCGCCGTGTTCCCGGTCGACTGGCAGCTGCACGACACCTACTTCGTCGTCGCCCACATGCACTACGTCTTGTTCGGCGGCGCGGTGTTCGGGATCTTCGCCGGGCTCTACTACTGGTTCCCGAAGATCACCGGTCGGTTGATGTCGGAGGGGCTCGGGAAGCTCTCGTTCTGGCTCATGCTGATCGGCTTCAACCTGACCTTCCTGATCCAGCACTCGGCCGGGCTCTCCGGCATGCCGCGGCGGATCTACTGGTACCCGAAGGACGCCGGCTGGGAGGTCTTCAACCTGATCTCCACCGTCGGCTCGTTCCTGCTCGGAATCGGCGTGATGGTGACGCTGGTCAACGTCGCCATCAGCCTCAAGCGCGGCCGCCGGGCGGGCAACGATCCGTGGCAGGGGAACACGCTCGAGTGGTTCACGCCGTCGCCGCCGCCCGCGAACAACTTCGACGTCGTCCCACGCGTGCGCAGCGTCGAGCCGATGAAGGACATCCGCCGCGAGATCCTCGAGCGCGAGGGCACGCCCGCTGGCTCGGTCGCCCAGCCGGTCGCCTCGCGCGCCTCCTGAGGGCCGGGGCGTGAGTCCGAGCGACGCGAGCGGCGCGCCGGCGGTGGCCTCGAGCGACCCGGCGGGTGCCGCGCCATCGGCGGGGTTTCGGCGCCTGGTCGTCACGACGCTCGTCGCGACGTTCGCGCTCGTGCTCGTGGGCGGCGTCGTCCGGCTGTCGGACTCGGGCCTCGGGTGCGGCCCGGCGGGCAGCGGCTTCCACGGCTGGCCGATGTGCCGCGGGGACATCGTCCCGGGCGTCGAGCTCAACGCGATCGTCGAGTACTCCCACCGCGCGCTCGCCGCGGCGTGCGGCCTCCTGATGATCGCGCTCGCTGCGTGGGCGTGGCGGCGCCTGCGCGGTACCCACCGGGGCATCGTGCGCGCGACGACCGCGGGTCTCGGACTGATCGTGGCCCAGGGGTTGCTCGGCGCGGCGACGGTCGAGCTCAACCTCGACGAGGCGCTCGTCGCCGTCCACCTCGGCCTCGCGATGCTCCTGCTCGGCCTGCTGCTCTACGTGTGGCGCTCGGCGCGTCCGCCGGATGCGGACGACAACGCGGGCGGCGCAACGGCCGGTCCCGCCCTGCGGCGCCTGAGCGTGGCCGCCGCCGCGCTCGTGCTCGTTACGATCATGGCCGGCGGCTACATGGCCGGGACGCAGAAGCACGGGCGCACCGACCACGTGCCGGGCGCTGGCGCCCATCGCGCGTGCGGGACCGACTTCCCCGCCTGCAACGGCTCGCTGATGCCGTTCGGCCAGTCCGAGCTCGCGGACATCCACCTGACCCATCGGGCGTTCATGTACCTCGCGGTGATCCTCGTGGTCGCGCTCGCCGTCGCCGTGCTGCGCCGCCGTCCGGGGCGCGCCGCGGTACGCCTCGCCTGGGGAGCGCTCGGGATCCTCGTGGTGCAGGTCCTGCTCGGCGCGGTCAACGTGTGGCTCCCGGAAGAGTACGAGCTGCTCGTCCTCGTCCACCTGACGGCCGGAACCCTGTTGTGGGTGTCGGTCGTCGACCTCGGCCTGGCGCTACGGCCCGCGCACCAGGCGGCGGGTGCCGCCGGTGCCGGTCGGCGCGACGCCGCGAGACGCGGCGAGCCGGTGCCCGCGTGATGGAGGCGGGCACGGTGACGGCGGCCGGGACGGCGACCGCGACGCGGCCGCGCGACGCGCGCTCGCTCGCTGCCGATCTCTTCACCCTGACCAAGCCGAAGGTCCAATCGCTGCTCCTCTTCACCACGGTCACCACGATGCTCGTGGCCGGCGAGCCGTCGCTGGGGCTGATCGCGCTGACCTGTCTCGGCGGCGCACTGTCGGCCGGCGGCGCGGGGGCGATCAACCACTACCTCGATCGCGACATCGACGCGGTCATGCGCCGGACGCGCGACCGGCCGGTCCCCTCGGGCCGCGTGCCCGCGCGCTGGGCGCTCGCCTACGGCGTCGCCCTCGGGGCGGCCTCGTTCCTCCTGCTCGCCGCCACGGTCAACGTGCTCGCGGCGACCCTCGCGCTCGCCGGGCTGGCCGGCTACGTGGGTGTGTACACCGTGTGGCTCAAGCGGCGCACCCCGCAGAACATCGTGATCGGCGGTGCCGCGGGTGCGATGCCGCCGCTCGTGGCGTGGGCGGCGACCACGGGCACCGTCGGGGCCGACGCCCTGTTCCTGTTCGCGATCGTCTTCTTCTGGACGCCGCCGCACTTCTGGGCGCTGTCGCTGCTCATGCACGAGGACTACGAGCGCGCCG
>DATHAN010000202.1:0-2494 GCA_035296645.1 Thermoleophilaceae bacterium | reverse complement strand
GCGCACGAGCTCCTCGAGCTCCGCGTCGCTCGCTCCGGACCGCAGCGGCTCGCGCACGTCGGTCTCGTGCAGCGAGAAGAGGCACGTGCGGAGCTTGCCCTCGGCGGTGAGGCGGACGCGGTTGCAGTCGCCGCAGAACGGTTCGGAGACGGGGTTGACGAACCCGATCTCACCGCGCCCGTCGCGGAAGCGAAAGACGCGCGCGGTGGCGTGCGGCTCGCGCGGCAGCTCCTCGAGCGGATGCACTGCGTGGATGATCGCCCGCAGCTCGTCGCCGGGCAGCACCGCGTCGGGGCGCCAGGAGCGGTCGGCGTCGAGCGGCATGAACTCGATGAAGCGCACCTGGAAAGCGGTCGAGCGGGCGAACTCGGCGAACGGGATCGCCTCCTCCTCGGTGAACCCGCGCATCGCTACGGCGTTGACCTTGATCGGGTGGACGCCCGGGTGGCGGGCGAGCGATGCGAGCCCTCGCAGGACCTGCGGGAGCGCGTCGCGGCGAGTCAGCTCGAAGAAGCGATCGCTCTGGAGCGAGTCGATCGAGACGTTCACGCGATCGATCCCCGCGGCGACGAGCGCGTCGGCGTCGCGCTCGAGCAGGTAGCCGTTGGTCGTCATCGACAGGTCGTCCAAGCCCTCGATGCCCGCGAGCATCCCGACGAGCCGCGGGAACTCGCGGCGCACGAGCGGCTCGCCGCCGGTCAGGCGCACGTCGGTGACGCCGAGCGATACGAACAGTCGCACGAGTCGCTCGACCTCCTCGAAGGTGAGGATCTCGGCGCGGTCGAGCCACGGCAGCCCCTCCGCCGGCATGCAGTACTGGCAGCGGAAGTTGCAGCGGTCGGTGACCGACACGCGCAGGTCGGAGATCCGGCGGCCGTGGGCGTCGCGAAGGGGCTCGAGGGCCATCGACCGAGATTACCCGTCGTATCGCTACGGGGCTACGTCTCCGCGGGCGCGTCGACTCCGAGCTGGGCGCAGATCGCCCGAGCGAGCTTGCGGTCGATCTCGCGATGTCGCGGGACGGGCGCTCGCCCCCGCGGCCCTTCCCAGATCGTGTGGTTGCCGCCCTCGCGGATTGGCGCGCAACCCTGCTCCCGGAGATGTCGTTCCAGGTCGCGGCGCTTCATGCGCCTCGGACTATCTGCTGCGCGACGGCGGCCTAGCCGACCGTCACCTCGAGCGTCTCGGAGTCGGGCCCGTCGTCACCTTCCTCGATAAAGGAAAGTGCCAGCTCACGCAGCGCGTCCACGACGTTCGCCCGGGCCTCAGCCTTCGTACGCCCTTGGCTCACGGCGACAGGAACCTGACGAATGCGAGCGATGATCCAACCGTCGTCGCCACGCTCGTAGGTGATCGTCAGGTGTAGGGACTCGCGAGCAACCGCTGGCATACCTGAACCGTACCGTCACCACAAGCATCAGGCGACCGTCGGAAGCTGCTCCGAGTCGTGCTCGATCCGTCCGGGGCGACCGCCTTGGCGCCAGCAGTCGCCTCAAGACCGCACGGCGTTCCCTACCGCTCCTCGAGTCCGACGTACTCCCGCTCGCGCTCCCCATCGTAGATCTGCCGCGGCCGCGCGATCGCCTGCTCGTCGTCCTGGACGAGCTCGAGCCACTGCGCGACCCAGCCCGAGGTGCGCGGGATGGCGAAGATCACGGTGAACATCTCGGTCGGCATGCCGAGCGCCTCGTAGATCAGGCCCGAGTAGTAGTCGACGTTCGGGTAGAGCTTCCGCTCGGTGAAGAACTCGTCGTCGAGGGCGCGCTTCTCGAGCTCGACCGCGATCTCGAGCTTCGGGCTCTTGCCGGTGACCTCGAGCACCTCGTCGACGTGCCGCTTGATGATCCGCGCGCGCGGGTCGTAGTTCTTGTACACGCGGTGGCCGAAGCCCATCAGACGCTCCTCGCGGTTCTTCACGCCCTCGAGGAAGTCGGGGATGTTGTCGGTCGAGCCGATCCGGTCGAGCATGCGCAGGACCTGCTCGTTGGCCCCGCCGTGAAGCGGCCCGTACAGCGCCGACACCCCGGCGGCGACCGCGGAGTACGGGTCCACCTGGGTCGAGCCGACGCCGCGTACCGCGTTGGTCGAGGCGTTCTGCTCGTGGTCGGCGTGAAGGATGAACAGGACGTCGAGGGCGCGTGCGAGCCGAGGGTCGGCGTCGTACTTCCACTCGGCCATCTTGAACAGCATCGAGAGGAAGTTCTCGGCGTAGCCGAGGTCGTTGTCGGGATACACGTACGGCAACCCGAGGTTGTGGCGGTAGGCGAAGGCGGCGAGCGTCGGCATCTTGGCGATCAACCGCACCGCCGCCATCCGCTGCTCGTCGTCGTCGGTGATGTTGTTCGCGCCCGGATAGAAGGTCGACAGAGCGCCCACCGTCGAGAGCAGCATGCCCATCGGGTGCGCGTCGTAGCGGAAGCCCTCCATGAGCTTCTTGATGTTCTCGTGGACGTAGGTGTGGTGGGTGATCTCGTGCTCCCACGCGCCCCACTGC
>DATHAN010000201.1:0-4387 GCA_035296645.1 Thermoleophilaceae bacterium | reverse complement strand
GAAGCCGGTGGCGATCAGCTTGAGCTTGCCGTCGAACGTCGTGATGTCGCCGGCCGCCCACACGCCCTCCATCGAGGTCCTCATCACCGGGTCGACCACGATCGCGCCCTTCGAGATCTCGAGCGGCCACTCCTTGAGCGGGCCGAGCGCGGTCTTGAACCCCAGCTGGAGGAGGATCGCGTCGCAGTCGATGTCGACCGTGTCGTCCTCGTCCTCAGAGTGGAAGAGCGTCACGCGCTCGACGGCGCCGTCGCCGACCACCTCCTTGACCTGGTAGGGCGTGCGCACGTCGACCTTGCCGGCGGCGGCCGCGTCCATGATCTCGTTGACCGTGACCTCGTGGGCGCGGAAGCCCTCGCGGCGGTGAACGAGCGTGATCGCCTCGGCGGTGTCGAGCAGGTTGATCGTCCAGTCGCAGGCCGAGTCGCCGCCGCCGATGATCACGACGCGCTTTCCGGCGAACGCTGCCTTCTCGCCCACCAGGTAGTGGGCGCCGCGACCCTCCCACGGATCCATGTCGTAGCCAGGGAGCTTCTTGGGCTCGAACGCCCCGTGGCCGCCGGCGATGATGATCGTGCGGGTCAGGAGGTCGCCGCGATCGGTCTTCAGGCGCAGGAGCTGGCGCTCGGGGTCGTCGGGATCGGACTCGTACTCGACGCGGTCGGCGGTGGTCTCGAGGTAGACCGGCACGTCGAACTGGTCGAGCGCCTGTCGCCGAAGCTGCTCGACGAGGTCCTTGGCGAGCACGCGCGGGTAGCCGGGGACGTCGAAGATCCACTTCTCGGGATAGAGGGTGGTGAGCTGTCCCCCGAGGTCGGGGAGCGAGTCGATGATCCGGCAGCTGGCCTCGCGCATGCCGGCCCAGAAGGCGGTGATGAGCCCGACCGGACCGGCGCCGATCACCGTGATGTCGCGGATGTCCGTGTCGAGATCGCTGCCCGTGGGCGCTCCGGCGCGCTCGGGCGCGCCGCCGTTTCCGTGCTGGGTCATCTGAGGATCGTCAGGTGAGGGTCGGGGTCACTGCCACGGCCTCGCCGTCGAGCGCGTTCAGCGCGCGCTCCACGGAGGCCGAGATGCAGGTGAAGATCGGCGTCTCCGACTCGGTGTAGGCGCTCGATTCGGTGCCGCGGAGCTCGTGCACCAGGTCGAGGAACTCACCCGGGTCGTCGGCGTCGAACGAGACCAGGAACTCCTGGTCGTCGAGACCATAGCTGTAGGCGGTGTTGATCTCGATCGTCGGGTGGCGGCGGCCGGTATCGATGTGGCCTCGCATGATCCTCATCCGCTCCTCGGGGTCGAGCCGGTACCACTCGCGCTTCTTCCACATCGGGTAGACGATCAGGTAGCGGCTCTCGGAGGCCTCGCGCGGGGCGAGCGGCGTGGCCTCGCCGGGCGGCGTGTACGGCGACGGCTTGGTCATCGCCAGGTACGAGTAGGGGATCGAGGCGTAGCGCATGATCCCGCTCTGGTTGAGGACGACGTGCAGCTCGTGGATCGCGTCGAGGCCCGGGGCGACCGCCCGGACCATGAGGTCGGCGTCGCCGCGCGTGCCGACGAGCGAGTAGGTCCGCAGATAGTGGTCCTCGGCGAAGTCGAGACACGCGGCGGCGAACTCGCGTTTGTCGTGGGCGCGCTCCTCGGGCGCCCGCCGGCGCCACGCCGGGTCGAGCTTGAGGAAGGTGAGCTTGACGAAGTTGCGATCGGCCATCGAACCTAGAGTTTGGCGCATGGCGTCCTCGGCGGCGAGGGGCGGTGCGGCCGGGGTCGCGGGGTTGGTGCTCGCGCTCGCCGGGCTGGCGATCGCCGCCACTGCGCCGGCGGAGGCGGCGCTTGGGTCCCGAGGCGCCGAGGCGCGGGCGCGCGCGGCGATCCTGTTCCTGCCGTGGTCGGACGGCGACCCCGCGCTCCTGCGCGAGCTCGCCGCGCGCGGGGTCACGGTCGGCTCGGTCAGCCCGACGGCGGGGGCGTACGCGCCGGAGCAGGCGCTCCTCGACATCGGCCAAGGGGCGCGGGTGACGCTCGCGTCGTACGGGGCGCCGCCGCCGCGGCTCGCCCTCGAGGTGGACGGGGATGGGCGCGTCGCGGGTTGGGCGCGAGCGGTGGTCCGGGCGCGGGGGGCGCCGGGCGAGGTCGTGCCGGGGCTGCTCGCCGAGGCGGCTCGTCGGGACGGCGCGCGGGTCGCGTACGCGGGCCCACGTGGGGGTCGGAATGGCGAAGGAGCGGTGGCCGCCGATCGCTCCGGGCGGGTTGGTCCCGTCGCGCTGTTGGGCGAAGGCGGATTCGCTTCGGCCGCGCTCGGGCTGTGGCAGGGTGCGGACCTGCTCGTAGCGCGCCTGCCGGCGGGAGCGTCCGGCCTCGCGGCGGTCGACCGGATGCTCCGCGCTCGTCGCCCGGCGGACGTGGTGGTCGTCGTCCGGGCCCCGCCTCCCGGATCGGGGCGGCCGCCGCTGCTCGCCGCGGGCATCGCCGGCCCGGGGTTCGTGCCGGGGCGGAGCTTCGTGTCGGCGACGACGCGGCGGCCGGGACTCGCCGCGGCGACCGATCTCGGACCCACCGTGCTCGACGCGGTGGGGGTTCGCCCGCCATGGGCCATGCAGGGACGGGCCATCTACCCGGCGCCGGCGGCTCGAACCTCCGCGGTGATCGCGCTGCACGACCGGCTGACGTCGGTCCTGGCGCGTCGACAGGCGTCGCTGGTGGTGTTGCTCGCCGGGTGGCTCGCCGTGCTCGGGGCGCTGGCGGTGGCCCGGGGCCGGGAAGGGGCGTGGGCCGGGGGCCGGCTCGGGCTGCTCGCCGCGCTGTGGCTCCCGGGTGTGGCGCTCGCGGCGGCCGTGCTCGCGCCGGGCTCGGTGGGCGTCGAGGCGGCGGCGGTGGCCGCTGGATCGCTCGGGTTCGCAGCGGTCACCGACCGGTGGTTGCCGTGGCCGGCCGGGCCGGCGCTTCCCGCGGCGAGTGTCCTCGTCGCCTACACCGTGGACCTGGCCGCGGGCTCGGGCGCGACCGCCCTGGCCGTCACCGGCCCGAACCCGGCGGCGGGGGCGCGCTTCTACGGCCTCGGTAACGAGCTCGAGATCGTGCTCGGCCTGGCGCTCCTGCTGGGCGTCGGCGCGGGGCTCAGCGCCGCGCGACCGCGACCGCATACCGCCGCGCTCTGGTTCGGGGCCGCGGGGCTCGTCGGGGCGCTCGTCATGGGCGCCGGACGCCTCGGCGCCGACGTCGGCGCGGTGGTGACGCTGGGGGCAGGCGCGGCCGCGGCGGCGGCGTACACGCTCCCTCCCGGGCGCGCGCGAGGGGCGGCGCTCGCGCTTGTCGTGCTCGCTCCGCTCGTCGGACTCGGGGCGCTCGCCCTCGTCGATTCCGTGACCGCGGGCGGTGCGCACCTGTCGCGGTTGGTCGACGCGACCGAGGCGTCGCAGGTCGCCGAGGTCGTGCGGCGGCGGATCGGCGTTCAGGCTTGGCTGCTCTCGTCGCCTGGGGGTGCGCTGCTCGCGCTCGCCTCGCTCGGGCTGATCGCGGCCGGAGTACACGGGCGCGCGGCGATCCTGCGCCCGCTCTCGGCTGGCGGCTCCCGCCCGCTCGCGGCGGCGCTCGCCGGCTCCGTGGCCGCGGTGCTCGCCGGCGCGGCCGGCAACGACTCACCGACCGACATGCTCGCGGTCGGTGCCGTCGTGCTCGCGCTCGCGGCCGGCTACGCCGTCGCCCGGCCGTGACGGGCGCGGGACACCGCGGGCGACGGCGCGGTCGCGCCGCTGTCGGCTCGGAAGTGAGCGCGTCCCCGGCGCTCGAATACGCTGCGCCGGTGCGCGTCGCCCTCGTGTCGCCGTACTCGCACGGGTATCCGGGGGGCGTCGCCCGCCACGTCGAGGCGTTGGCCGGTGAGCTGCTCGCCCGCGGTCACGAGGTCCGGCTGCTGGCGCCCCACGATCCCGACGATCGTCTCGCGCGCCTGCTCCACCGCGGGCTGCGGCCGCAGCGGCGCTCCGTGCCCGATTACCTCGTGCCGCTCGGGCGGACGGTCGCGATCGGGGCGAACGGCGCTCGCTCCAACCTCGGCCTCACCCTCGACGGGGTCGCGCGCCTGTCGCGCGAGCTGCGCCGCGGCCGCTTCGACGTGGTTCACGTGCACGAGCCGAACGCGCCGCTCGCGAGCTGGTGCGCGGTCGAGCTGGCGCGCGCACCGCTCGTCGGCACGTTTCACGCGCACTCGACGAGCCGCACGGTGAATCTCGCCGCGGCGAACGTGGTCGGGGGGCGGCGCCTGTACAACAAGCTCGGGGTCCGAATCGCGGTCTCGGAGGCGGCGCGCTGGACGGCCGAGCGCTTCTACGGCGGCCGCTACCGGGTCGTGCCGAACGGCGTCGATCTCGCCGCGGCGCCCCCGACCGCC
>DATHAN010000200.1:0-3223 GCA_035296645.1 Thermoleophilaceae bacterium | reverse complement strand
CTGCACCGGGCTCGTGATCGCGTTCAACGTCGCCGACTACATGCTGCTCACCTACATGCCGACCTACCTGAGCGAGAGCCTCCGCTTCGACCACACGCTGGCGCTCCTGATCGTGCTCGCCGTGATGGTCGTGATGATGGGACTGACCGTGGTCGTCGGCGCCCTGTCCGACCGCGTCGGCCGGCGGCGGATCATCATCGCCGGGTCGGTCGGGTTCCTCGTCCTCTCGATTCCCGGCTTCCTGATCGTCCAGGCGCTGACCGTCCCGGCGATCTTCGGCGGCGTCCTGCTGCTCGGGCTGGTGCTCGTGTGCTTCACGGGCACGATGCCCGCGAGCCTCCCCGCCCTGTTCCCGACGCGCATCCGCTACACCGGGCTGTCGATCGGCTTCAACATCGCGGTGGCGCTGTTCGGCGGGACGACCCCGCTAATCGTCACCGGGCTGATCGCCGCCACCGGCAACGTGATGATGCCCGCGTACTACCTCATGTTCGCCGCGCTCTGCGGCGCCGCGGCGGTCCTCTTCATGGGCGAGACGGCGCGGCGGTCGCTCAAGGGCTCGACGCCGACCGTGGAGAGCCGGCAGGAGGCGCGGGAGGTGGCCGGGGAGGCCTGAGCCCGGCGGCGCGGGCGCGTGGGAGGCGGCTAGCCGAAGCGGACCGTGACCCGCTCGAACCCGAGCCCACCGAGCAGGCGCTCGAGCATGGCGCGCGTGTTGCGCTCGGCGGCGGGAACGAGGCCCGAGCCGGGATCGCGCGCGGCGGCGGCGAGCCTGCGCTCGGCCAGCAGGTAGAGCTCCCGCTCGCTCGTCGGATTGTCCTCGAACAGCGACGCGATGCGGTCGATCAGGCCGCGCTGGCGGTCGACGACGTGGCTGCGAGCGGGGTCGACGCGCGGCTCGAGCAGCCGCGCGCGCGGAAGCGTGACGATGACCGACCGGCGGTTGGACGCGACGTCGAGCGCGCCGGCGTCGAGGCGCGAGAAGTCGACCGCCGCGTCGACGTTCCCGACCGCCACGAACAGCGTGCGCTCGCCCTTGAGCACGGACGGCACGTTCTCGGTGTCGCGCTCGAGGTCGACGATCGTCTCGAAGTGGCCGGTCGCCGCGCGGTACTCGTCGAGGTTCGAGAGCGAGCGCAGGAGCGCGGGCGGGCTGCGGTCGACGTTGCGCTCGTCGAACGGCGAGTCGGGCCCCGGGAGCAGGCCGGCGAGCCATGAGCCCGCGACGAGCAACAGCAGCGCGAAGGCGGCAAGTCCCAGCGGCCCGCTGGCCGCCCTGCCCCCGCGAGGGCCGTGGCGGACCCGGCTGCGCTCGGGTGACAGGAGGCTCACGTCGTCGAGCGTATCCGCGGAGCGAGCGATCCGCGACGGTCACATGGGCTTAGGGGAGTCCGGCCGGGACGCCCAGCGAGCCGCCGGGCGCAACAATGCAACAGACGCCCGCCCGAGTGAGGGCGCCCCGCCCGACAAGGAGGCGACATGGAGCTGATCAACCGCGTCAAGAAGGACATCGACGAGCGCCTCGAGGAGCTGCGCCCGGAGATCGAGGAGATCCCCCAGCTCGAGGCCGCGCTCGCCGCGCTCGACGCCACCGGCTCGCCCGAGGCGGCCGACCCGGCCGCCGAGCGGCGGGGTCGCGGACGGCCCCGCGGGGAGGGAAGGCGCGCGCCCCGCATGCGCGGCCCGCGCCGGCGCGCCCGCCGCGGTCAACGCCGCGAGGAGCTGCTTCAGCTTGTCCGGGGCAACCCCGAGGTGACGATCGCCGAGGCGGCACGCCAGATGGGCGTCTCCTCGCCGCAGGTCTCGACGCTCGTCCGGCGCCTGCGCGAGGAGGGCGTGCTCGAGCGCACCGACGGCCGCTTCGTGGTCGTCGAGTCGACGACGTTCTCGGATGGCGGCGACGCCGCGGCGGGCGGCCCGGCGGGCGACGACGAGGCCGCGGACGCGTCCGAGGCGGCCCGCGACGAGGCCAGCCGACCGCAGGCGACCTGATCCGGGCCGTCGCGCGCTAGCCGTCCCCCCGCGCTACCGGTTCCCGCGCGCCATCGCCTCGAGGTCGAGCGCCTCCTCGAGGGTCTCCTCGTCGACGCCGTGCTCGCGCGCGACGTCGCGGAGCATGCGGCCCGACCGCGACGCCTCCTGGACGATCTCCGTCGCCCGGTCGTAGCCGATGTGGGGGTTGAGCGCCGTGGCGATGGCGAGCGTCGCCTCGGCGTGGCGGGTGGTCTGCTCCTCGGCCGCCTCGAGCCCGTCGACGCACCTCTCGGCGAGGAGGGTCGCCGCGCTCGTGAGGAGCGCGATCGACCCGAGCAGGTTGCGCGCGATCACCGGCACGCGCACGTTGAGCTCGAACTGCCCCTGCGAGCCGGCGACGGTGATCGTCGTGTCGTTGCCCATGACCTGGGCGGCGACCTGGAGCACGACCTCGGGGATCACCGGGTTGACCTTGCCCGGCATGATCGACGATCCCTTCTGGAGCTCGGGGAGGCGCAGCTCGGCGAGCCCCGCGCGCGGCCCCGAGCCCATCAGCGCGATGTCGCCCGCGATCTTGGTCAGAGACACGGCCCCGACCTTGAGCGCGCCGGAGAGCTCGACGAGCGCGTCGCGGTTGCCCTGCGCCTCGAACGGGTCGGCCGGGGCCTGGGCGAGCACCCCGGTGGCCTCGGCGATGCGCGCCCGCACCTCCGCGGCGAAGTCCTCGTGCGTGTTGAGCCCGGTGCCCGTGGCGGTCCCTCCGAGCGGGATCTGCGCGACGCGCGGGAGCGTGCCCGCGATCCGCTCCCCGCCCAGGCGGACCTGGGTCGCGTAGCCCGACATCTCCTGCCCGAGCGTGACCGGGACCGCGTCCATCAGGTGGGTGCGCCCCGCCTTGACCACGTCCGCCAGCTCGTCGGCCTTGGCGGCGAACGAGTCGGCGAGCCGCTCGAGCGCGGGCAACAGCTTGTCGCGGGTCTCGGCGAGCGCGGCGAGGTGGACGGCCGAGGGAAAGACGTCGTTCGAGGACTGGCCCATGTTCACGTGGTCGTTTGCGTGCGCCTGGTCGCCGGCGAGCGCAGCGATCACCTCGTTGGCGTTCATGTTCGACGAGGTGCCGGAGCCGGTCTGGAAGACGTCGACCGGGAACTGGTCGTCGTGACGGCCGTGGGCGACCTCGTCGGCCGCCTCCGCCACCCGCTCGGCCAGGGACTGGTCGAGCAGCCCGAGCTCGGCGTTCGTCCGCGCC
>DATHAN010000199.1:0-2990 GCA_035296645.1 Thermoleophilaceae bacterium | reverse complement strand
GGATGTCGAGGACACCGACCTCGTCGTCACCCTCGGGGGCGACGGCACGATGCTCTCGGGGATCGCCGTGGCGGGCCGGGCGAACCGGCCCGTGCTCGGCGCGGCGTGCGGCAGCCTGGGGGTCCTCACCGCGGTCGAGGTCGGCGCCCTTCCGCACGCCCTCGACCGGTTCCGCGCCGGCGACTGGATCGCCCGCTCTATCCCCGCGCTCGAGGCGGAGTGCGACGACGGCGGGTCGCTCACCGCGCTCAACGACCTGTCGCTGATCCGCAGCGGCGAGGGCCAGGTGACCACCGAGGCGACGGTCGACGGTGCGCTGTACGCGCGCGTGGTCGGCGACGGCTTCGTCGTCTCCACGCCGATCGGCTCGAGCGCCTACACGCTCGCGGCCGGCGGTCCCCTGCTCGCGCCGGGCACCGATGCTTTCGTCTTCATCCCGCTCGCCAGCCACGGCGGAAGCGCGCCGCCGCTCGTCGTCGGCGCGCGCTCGACGCTCGCGCTCGCCATCGGCCTCGGGCACGGAGGCGCACGGCTCGAGGTCGACGGCGACACCGCCACGGCCCAGCCGGAGTCGCTCACCGTGCGGCTCCGGCCGGAGACGGGGACGCTCGTCACCTTCGACGATGCCGAGCCGCTGCTCGCCGGGCTGCGCCGGCGCCGGATCCTCATGGACAGCCCGCGTGTGCTCGCGCGCGACGAGCGCGAGGACGACGCCGCCGAGTGACGCCCGCCACCGGCGGGCTGCGCCCGCGGCCCCCGCCGAGCGACCCGTGCTGCTAGCCCACGTCTCCGACCCGCACTTCGGGCGTGAGTATCCCGCCGTCGTCGACGCGCTGCTCGCCGACCTCGACGAGGTCGGCCCCGAGGCGATCGCCCTCAGCGGCGATCTGACGCAACGTGCTCGGGGGAGCGAGTTCGCCGCCGCTCGCGAGTTCGTCGGCGCGCTTCCGGCACCGGTGGTCGTGGTCGCCGGCAACCACGACGTCCCGCTGCTCGATCTGCGCGAGCGCTTCACCGCCCCCTACCGCCGGTATCGCCGCGAGTTCGCCGAGGAGCTCCAGCCACGGCTCGTGGACAATCGGCTGATCGCGCTGGGGCTGAACACCGCCCGGGCGAACACACGCAAGTCGGGACGCCTCAACCAACGCCAGCTCGCGACGCTCGAGCGCACGCTGGCCTCCGCGCCGCCCGCCGCGCTCCGGGTGCTGGTGACCCACCATCCGTTCATCCCTCCCCCGCAGCGCCCGGAAGCGTCGGTCGTCGGTCGCGCGCCGCTCGCGCTCGAGGCGATCGAACGGGCGGGCGTCGACCTATTGCTCTCGGGGCACCGCCATGTCCGCCACGCGCACGTGCTCCCCGTGGGCCCCGCGCTGGCCGCGGCCTCGGTCCTCGTAGTCCTCGCGGGAACGGCGTGCTCGCGCCGCCACCGCGGCGAGCCCAACTCCTACAACGTCGTCGAGGGCGACCGCGGTCGGCTCGAGGTCACGGTGCGCGAGTGGGACGGCCGGCGCTTTCGCCCGGCGCGCCCTCGCCGGTACGAGCGCCGCGGGCGGACGTGGGTCGAGCGGACGTAGGACGACCACCCCGTCGCTCTTGCCAAGTCGCCGCAGTGCTCGCCGGTTCGGCGGTCAGCAGCCGCTGCGGTACCCGAAGTGAGCGGCAGTACGTCATGGAACGCCCGCACGCCGTGTGGCTGAACCCGCACGCGATCAGGTCACCGGTCTTGCGGTTCGAGGAGGACTGCAGCAGCGAGCTCGTGCGCAGCGCAGCGCGGCCGACCCTCGCCCGCGCGTAGTTGTGCATGCAGCGCATGACCCGCTCCCCCTCGCTCGTCGAGAGGCTCGTGTTCGTCTGGTTCGCGCAGCTCGACGAGGGCGCGAGCAGGTGGTCGTAGTGCCCGGCGAAGGCGGTGCCGCCCATCGCGGCGACGAGAGCGGCGCCGACGACGGCGACCAGCGCAACCTTGCGGACCATCCTTGTCCTCCCTCGTCTTGTTCCGTGAGCGGCGGGCGGTCGGCGCCCAGCCCGCTCCGGTTATCGGCTGTGGATCGACCGATCTTAAGGGCGCGGACGGCGGAACGAGGTTGAAGGCGACCCGGGCGGCGCTAGTCGTCGTCTTCCCGAGCTTTGCGCTCGGCCCGCACCCACAGTGGAAGCAGGACCACGGGCAGGAAGACGAGCAGCAGGGTGTACAGGAGCTTCGGCGCCTCGAGCAGGACGCCTCCGAGGTCGGCGAGGGGCACGGGCGAATCCTGCCATGCGTTCCGGCGGGTTGCGCGCCGGCCGTGCGACGCACCGCCCCGCCAAGCGCCAGCCTACGGTCCCTCGTCGGGTTCGTCGCTCAGCAGCCCCCGGATTCCGATCACGACGAGCGGCGCCGCCACCAGCACCGCGAGGATGCCGCCGGGCCAGCGCTGCTCGACGATGATCGCCGCCACCCCGACGGCGACGAAGAAGACCCCGCTGGCCAGCAGACCGAACGACGAGCCCACGGGCGCTAACCGGCGCGGCCGCGGGCCGGGGGGCGCGGCAGCGCGGGGAACTCGGTCGGAGTTGGGACGAGCATGGGTGCGAGGCGGGTTCGATCGGGCTGCGGTGCCGACCCGGGCTCGCATCAGGATAAGCCGCGCAAGCCGCGACCGGCCCGTCGTCTCGGTCTTCCCTTCCCACCGCCCGTCCTGGCCGCGCGCGGGTCCGGTCGCGTCACTCAGGACAGCTCGACCGCGAGGGCGCCGCGCGACCGCGACAGAGGTTTACGGTCGTACCGGGTCCTGGGTATACGGGCCGCGAGAAGGAATGGCCTCCTGCGACAGGGGGCCTGTGTCCCCGAGTCCCCGAGGAGGGAACACATGTCCAAGGTTCTAGGCATGCTGGTCGCGCTCGCGATCTTCGCTGCCGTCCCGGCTGTCGCGTTCGGGCAGGACAACGCGAGCCACAACGAGCAGTCCGGCCACATCGACCAGTCGGCTTCGGCCGGGAGTGGCGGCAAC
>DATHAN010000198.1:0-4661 GCA_035296645.1 Thermoleophilaceae bacterium | reverse complement strand
ATGCCGCTGCCTGGGCCGCGGGCAGACGTCTGGCGCAGCCGATTCCCAAGGCGGCACAAGGAAGGCGATCAGAGATCGGCCACTGACCAAGACTCCCGCACGCGCCGCCGCCACGCCCGCCACGAGTACTTCCTAGACGCTTGCTACTTCTGCTTCGCGCGAAGAGGGCCAGCGAGCGTCAGCAGACTCTGATAGCCGGCAAGGTCTTGACCGTTACATCGAGTTGCCGGTGACTCCGACCGCGTGCTCGCCGCGCCTATCATCGCGGCGCCTTCGGGCGGGATTGAGGTTCCGGGCAACCAGGGTCCCGAGGGGCGGCCCTCACGTTCTTCGAGTGAGTCGGTCGTGCAGCGGCTCGAGCGCCAGTCCGGCACCAGCCCACAACGGGAGGTAGTCGAGGCGGATCAGGCCGTGCAGGTGATGGCGCGCGTGTGAGTAGTCCCAGGGCGCTTCGCCCACAGCCGCCCGGAGGACCCTCCCGGAGACGTACTCGACGGCGAGGAAGCCGAGCCCGTAGACGAAACCTCGGGCCGAGATTGGAAGGCGGGTCTGAGCGCGTCGTGCAGCGGCTCGTAGAGGGTTGGGTTAGGCCGTAGATCGGGAACATCCACAGGCTCGTCTGGCCGGTCAGGCGGCGGTCGCGCCGGCGGACTAACCCGACGATCGCCGTGAAGACCACCTCGGCACACCAACCGAGCAGCCCGTAGAGAGCGAAGCGGGACCGGCTGGTCATCCCGCTAGGAGCCGTCGGCGATCTGAGGCTCTTGACCCTCTGAGGAATCGGCGCGCTCACTTGCAACACGCTCGGCCACCTCGGCCGGCGCCGCGGCGGCCCCTCGCTCGAGCACGTCCGCCAAGGATCTCAACGCGGCTGGCGTCGAGGCCCCGTGCTCGTCAATGGCGGCTTGGGCGAGGGCAGCAAGGTAGGCGTGGGCCATCGCTAGAGCACCTCAGCCTCGAGCCCGGTGAGCCGTTCGTAGCGCTCGACGATCACGTCGCAGTAGCCCGGGTCAAGCTCGATGAGTCGCGCCCGGCGCCCGAGGCGGTGGCAGGCGACGAGCGTCGAGCCCGAACCCGCGAAGGGGTCCAGCGCTCGCCTATCTCGAGCGCCGCCACCCGGCGGGTTGGCGCCGGCGCGAGACCCGCGAGCTCACGGGGCCCGGCGGCGGCGCCATCCGCACCGAGCACTCGCTCGATATGTCCAAGTTGAGCGACGAGGAGCTCGACCTCCTCGAGGAGCTACGCGAGCGTGCTTCCGCCGAGAACTGAGAGCGAGGCGGAGAAGACCGGGCGGGGGCCTTCGGGGCTGACGAGGGGTGGGCATCGGCGCCTGCTGCACCTCGCGCACGCGGAGCGAGCCCGGCGGTCGTTCCGGCGTCGAGCTCGCCTGGCACCTCGTCGAGGCGCAGCCGTTCCTGCCGGGTTGGCACGTCGATCTCGTGTGTCGCGAGCTCGAGCGCGTCGCGCGCGGCGAGAACCGACGCCTTCTCATCAACATCCCGCCGCGACACGGGAAGTCACTGTTGGCCGCCGTGCTCTTCCCAGCGTGGGTCTGGATCACGTGGCCGGAGCGGCGCTTTCTATTCGCCTCCTACGCGCGCGACTACGCGGAGAGGGATGGGGCGCTCACCCGGGACCTGATCTCCTCTTCCTGGTACCAGGAGCGCTACGGACACGTCTTCTCGCTCCTGACCGACCAGAATGAGAAGTGGCGGTTCGTCAACAGCCGGGGCGGACAGCGTCTCGCCGCGTCGGTCGGTGGGCAGGCCACCGGTGCGGGCGGCGACATCGTGATCGTCGACGACCCGCTCAAGATCGAGGACTCTCACTCAGATCTCCGGCGAGAGGCGGTGGTCGACTGGTTCATGCGCACGGCGACCACGCGCCTCAATGACCCGACCAGTGGAGCGTTCGTCGTTATCGGGCAGCGCGTCCACGAGGCCGACCTGTTCGGCCACCTCCTCGAGAAGAAGAGATGGCGCCATCTCTGCCTTCCGGCGGAGTACGAGCCGGAGCATCCGTATTTGTTCCCGGAGGATCCCCGTACCCGGGCGGGCGAGGAGCTCTGGCCCCAACGGGTCGGGCGCGAGCAGCTCGAGGAGTTCGGAGAAGCGCTCGGCGCGGCCGCCTTCGCCGCGCTCATGCAGCAGCGCCCGTCTCCGGCCGGCGGCACGATCTTCGATCCTGCGTCGTGGCGGTGGTATGACCCGCGCGAGGGTCGCACGTATCACCGCATCCTCATCAGTTGGGACCTGAGCTTCAAGGCCACGCACCGTTCGGACTACACCGTCGGGCAGGTCTGGAGCATCCGCGGCAAGGACCGCTACCTCTTGCACCAGTGCCGGGGACGCCTGAGCTTCCCCGAGACCGTCGAGGTGACCAAGCGGCTATCCGAGGAGTTCAGACCTGAGTCGGGCCGGCCGCCCGAGACGATCATTGAGGAGGCGGCCAGCGGACCAGCGCTCATCGCCATGGTTCGAGAGGGGGTCCCGGCGGTCAGGGGCGTGAGGCCCGAGCGGAACAAGGTCGCGCGGGCGCACGCCGTCTCGCCGCTCGTCGAATCTGGGCGCGTTTTCCTGCCCGGTGCTCCCAACGCGGGAGGGACCGGCTTCGATCCGGGTCGCACGCCTCAGTGGGTGCAGGAGTTCGTCGAGGAGTTCACCTCATTCCCACACGTGACCCACGACGATCAGGTCGACGCCATGACCCAGGCGCTTCTCCACCTCAAGCCCCGGGGCAAGCGCCCCCGGGTCCGGAGACTCAGGTAGGGCTCGGCTGCGCGGTTAATCGGCGACGACCGAGGCGTCGTCGGCCCGTGCGACACCGCCCCTCGATCGCTCGAGGTTGTAGGCGTGCCTTAACCGCGCGCGCGAGGTCCTCCCACCGCACCGCTCGCCCGCCGGTCTATGAGACCCGCGCGAGGGTCGGCGACGGCGGGCGTTCGCTACCTGTCGACCACACTCGCGCCCCTCCCTTCAGGTCGCGCCACTTGAGTGACCGACTCGGGCCAGAAGCCCTCGCGTTCGGCTGCGCATCGGCTCCGAGCTCATCGACCGGTATGGCCGATCGGTCCCGCGGTCGGGACGCCCACATACGCGACAGCGGGGCTGACGCCTATCGTAGGTCTCGCGAGCAGGCGCGACCTGGAAGGCGGCGGCGTTCAGCTGCTAATCACCGCGGACTCGCTCGGCGAGTCAGTCGTCGGCTCGCTGGAGGCCGGTGGCGGAGCCCCCTGGTTGAGGACCGCCACGCCGAACGGCTGTACCGGTTCGCCAAACGTCGAGATGATCTCTGACTCCGAGAAGAAACCGACGACCTTGACGGTCTCTGTACCGACGTTGACCACGCCGTGCGGGACCATCGCGGGGATAACCGCGAGGTCGCCGGTCGTGAGGCGCCGGCGCTCGTCGCCGACATGGGCCTCCGCGTCTCCTGCAACGACGTAGAGGATCTCCTCGGCGCTGTCGGTGTGCTCGGCCAGCCGGTCACCCGGCTCGATCTCGAAGTACACGACCGCGCTGTCGGCGGATCCGACCCACTTGTTGATTGGGAACGTCACCCGGGCGCGTGCATGTTCCGGGTCGCTGTCGAACCAGCCCTCCATCAGCTCGAGTTCGGGGGTCTTCGCAGTCAGCATCTCGCTCCTCCTTTGATAGAACAGCGTTGGTCGATGTAAATTTGACCGTATATGGGCGCACGCGGGCTGTCAAGATTCATCACACATCAATGTCTGAGCAAAGCGCCAGCCGTGAGCGGCGCCCGTATCAAAAGCGACGCCGGGCCCAGCTCGAGGCCGAGACCAGGCTGCGGATCACCGAGGCCACCGTCGACCTGCACGGATCGGTCGGCCCGGCGAGGACGACGATCAGCGCGGTCGCCGAGCGCGCCGGCGTGCAGCGCGCCACCGTCTATCGCCACTTCCCCGACGAGGACGCCCTATTCGACGCCTGCTCGTCGCACTGGATGGCCCAGCACCCACTGCCCGATGCGGCGGCGTGGGCGAAGATCGAGGATCCCGAGGAGCGACTGCGGACGGCGCTGAGTGAGCTCTACGAGTGGTACGCGCACGGCGAGTACATGCTCGAGAAGACGACCCGCGATCTCCCCTTGGTCCCAGCGCTGCGACCTTCGATGGAGGCTTTCGGCGGCTGGCTCGAAACAGCCGCCGACGCAATCCTGCGCGCCCGCCGGGAGCGCGGCGCTCGCCGCCGGCGCCTGCGAGCGGCAGTCGGACACGCATTGGCGTTCGAGACCTGGCGCTCGCTTGCCGTTCATCAAAGGCTCACGCGGGCTGAGGCGATCGAGCTGATGGAAGCACTGACTACCGCCGCGAGGCGAGCCTGAGCTCAGCGATCTAGCTCAGCCCACTTTTCGCTCGCTCCCAGCCTCCGGCCAGACCGACCCCAAGCGTTAGCTTCGGCGATGGCCACTTTGTTCTTAGGGCTCGTCGGGGACGGCGGGCCCGAACCCGGCGCTTTCGGACATACTCACATCCGCGCCTCGACCTCCCGCCAGAAGGCGTCAAGCCGCACGTTCCACTCCTCCGGCACCTCCTGGAGGAACGGAACAGACGTGTCGACGCCTTCTGGCGGCAGGTGAAGGCCAGCGCGTGAGACGGGCTCCGAGTGCGCTTACACGGGGCCTGCTCTACTCAAAAGCTC
>DATHAN010000197.1:0-3890 GCA_035296645.1 Thermoleophilaceae bacterium | reverse complement strand
CGCCAGGTGCTGGGCCTCCGAACCGTGCTCGGGCCCGGCGAAGTGGATGCGGTCGCGGATCGCGCGCGAGAGGCCGCTGGGCGGCCGGCCGTCGAGCGAGCGCGACCACACCGTCGCCCGCCACGGCAGCGCGGAGGGCAGGCGGCGCAGGGCGCGCAGGAAGGTCCGCAGCGCCCCCCGCTCCTCCTCGGCCGAGAAGACGATCTCGACGAGCTCGCCGTCGCCGCGCAAGCGGCGCTCGGTCAGGTCGGCGCCGGGCCCGATCACGCGGTAGTCGCCCGGGAAGTACCGCGCCATGAGCTCGGCCGTGGCCCCAAAGCTCGCCGTGCGCGCGTCGAGGCGGCCGAATCGCAGCTCGGTGAGGCGTCGCCCGAGCTGGGTGGAGACGACGCGTTCCGCGGACGAGTGGAAGCTCCCCACGTTGAGCGACCGCGAATGGCGCAGCGCGGCCGACGACACGCTCGGCGCGAACGGCTCGTGCACGTGTACGAGATCGAGCTCGGCGTGGTCGAGGAGCTCCTCGAGGGTCCGGGAGAGGTCGAGGGGGACCGAGCTCGCGGCGGCCCGGCGAGTCGGCGGGAACAGGAGGCTCTGCCCGACCGCGACGACGCGCGCGCACCCCGGCTCGGCCCACAGCGCGCTGGGGTCGTCGGCCAGCCGCTCGACGAGCGCGCGCGACTCGCGCACCTGCTCGCGCGAGTCGGCCGGGGCGACGACGACCACGCGGTGCCCGCGCCCGCACAGCTCGTCGGCCAGTCGCTCGACGTAGCGGTTGACCTCGTGGTGGGCCTCCCAGGCGTACGGCGTGACCTGGGCTATCGCGAACCGCTCGGAGCTCACGGGGTGAGGATACGGGGCCGCGGCGTGGCCCGGCCGCCGCTCTCAGGCGGCGGCGGCGGAGGAGGGGCTCGTCCGTTCGACCCGCGCGGCGGTGAGGTGCTCGTCGAGGTCGAAGCGAGCGGCGAGCCGGCGGAAGCGGAAGGTGAAGTCCGACCACATGATCCGGTTCTCGCCCTCCTCGTCGAGGTACCAGCTCGCACAGCGTCCGTCGTTCCACACCGTGCCCTCGAGGCGCCGCTGGACGTCCTTGTTGAAGGCGCGCTGGACATCCTTGCGGACCTCGAGCCGTCCGAGCGCGTGCTCGCGCAGAGCCCGCATGGCGGCGAGCAAGTAGCGGTACTGCGACTCGAGCATGTAGACGATCGAGTTGTGCCCGAGGTTCGTGTTCGGCCCGTACATCAGGAACAGGTTGGGAAAACCCGCGACCATGGTCCCGCGGTAGGCCTCCGGTCCGGTCTCCCACGCCTCGGCGAGGGTCCGACCCTCCGGGCCCCGGAGCTGGTGGGCGATCGGCGGATCGGTGGGCGTGAAGCCGGTGGCGAAGACGATCGCGTCGACCTCACACTCGCTCCCATCCGAGCCGACGAGCGTCCGCCCGCGGACCTCGGCGAGGCCCTCGGCGACCAGCTCGACGTTCGGCTGGATGAGCGCGCGATACCAGGCGTTCGTCAGGAGCAGGCGCTTGCAGCCGGCGACGTAGTCGGGCGTGAGCCGGCGGCGTAGCTCGGGGTCGGAGACCTGGAGGCGCAGCTGGGCCCGTGAGACGGCCTCGAACAGCTTGGCGAGCTTGGGCACGGTCGCCATCGCGATCACCATCGGCTCGCGCAGGCAGTAGACCGCGCCCCGTGCGAGGTCCTGCAGCGCGGGAACGGCGCTATACAGCCGCTTCAGGCGTTCGCTCACCGCCCGGTCGAACAGGGGAAGGACCCACGGCGGAGTTCGCTGGAAGACGTACAGGCGCTCGACGTCCGGGTGGAGGCGCGGGACGAGCTGCACCGCCGTCGCCCCGGTCCCGATCACCGCGACGCGCTTGCCCGCGAGGTCCCCGGACTCGCGCCAGCGGGCGGTGTGCACGACCTCGCCGTCGAACCCCTCGAGTCCCGGCACGTCCGGGACCTTGGGCTCGCTCAGGAGACCGGGGGCGGAGACGAGCATCCGCGCGCTGAGCGTCCCTTGCGAGGTCTCGATGCGCCAGCGCTGGGTCTCCTCGTCCCAGCTCGCCTCGCGCATCTCGCAGTCGAAGTGGATCCGGTCCCGGACCCCGAAGCGATACGAGCAGTCCCGCAGGTAGTCGAGGACCTCGGGCTGCTCGGGGTAGGACCGCGACCAGTCGGGCTTGCGCGCGAACGAGTACGAGTACAGGTTCGAGGGCACGTCGCACTGGCAGCCGGGATAGGCGTTGAACCACCACGTGCCGCCGACCTCCGGCCCGCGCTCGAGGACCGCGAGGTCGGGGAAGCCTGCCCGGTCGAGCTCGATGGCGGCGCCCAGTCCGCCGAAGCCGGCGCCCACGATCGCCACCTCGACCTCGCCGGGGAGATCGGGCCGCGGCTCGTCCGTGCGCGCTTCGGCGACCTCATCGCGCGCGGGTGCGGTCGGTGCCGCCGTCAACGACCGACCGCCTCCTGCGCTCCCGCCTCCCTTCCTAGTCCCGCGGGCGCCAGGGCCTCCTCGTCGCGACCGGCCACGGCGTCGGCGCGCGCGGGGACGTGGGACATCGCGTACTCGGCCATGGCGGTGATCGTCAGGCTCGGGTTGACGCCCGGGTTCGCGGGAATCGCCGAGCCGTCGCAGACCAGCAGGTTCTCGTACCCGTAGACGCGGTGGCGGTGGTCGATCACCCCGGACGCGGCGTCCTCGCCCATCACCGCCCCGCCGAGGATGTGCGCGGTGATCGGCGTGTTGAGGAGCGCCTCGGTCGTGCCCACCTGCGCGACGCCGCCGAGCTTCTCGGCGGCCCGGCGCGCCGTCCAGTCGGCGATCGGGATGAAGGTCGGGTTAGGGCTCTCGGGGTCCTGCTCGGTGGTCAGCTTGACGCCGGGGCCGAACAGGCGTCGCTTGCCCTTGAAGCGCATCGAGTTGTCGATCGTCTGCATGACGAGCAGGATCACCGTCCGGCGCGAGAACTTGAACGGCCACACCGAGCGCGCGAGCTGCAGCGGGTGACGGACCGCGCGCGCGAGGAACCTGAGGGGACGCGTGAGCCGCGATCCCTCGCCGACCAGCAGTGTCCACAGGAAGGCCATCGAGTCGGCGCCGCGGCCGTAGGTCACGTTCTCGATGTGCGTGTCGTCGCTCGGGTGGATGCTCGAGGTGATGGCGATCGACTCCGTGAAGTCCCGGCTGTCGTCCTTGAGCGTCACCGCGGGGATCGACTCCGAGTTCGTGCGCACCAGGTAGCCGAGGCGGTCGGAGACGCGCGGTAGCGACCCGCGCCGCTTGGCGCTCAGGAGCAGCTGGTTGGTCCCCATCGCGCCCGCGGCGACCACCACGCCCCGGGCGGTGTGGACCTTGGGGTCCTTGGCCACCCAACGCCCCGAGCGCTCGCTGACGACCTCGTAGCCGTCGCGCCCGTCATCGCCGTCGAGCGGGCGGATGTCGGTCACCGTCCGCTCGGGCTCGATCCGCACCCCGTTGCGCTCGGCGAACCAGAGGTAGTTCTTCATCAGCGTGTTCTTCGCGTTGTAGCGGCAGCCCGGCATGCACGCTCCGCAGCGGATGCAGCCGGCGCGCGGCGGCCCCTCGCCCCCGAAGTAGGGGTCGGGCACCGTCTCTCCCGGCGCCTCGTCGTTGAAGAACACGCCGACGCGCGTACGGTGGTAGGTGTCGGCGACGCCGAGCTCCACTGCGAGCTCCTTGAGCAGCTCGTCGGCCGGGCCCTCGCCGCGGTACTCGGTCACGCCCAGCATGCGCTCTGCCTCGTCGAAGTGGCGCCGGAGCGCCTCCTCCCAGTCGCCGAGCCTCCCCCATACCGGATCGCGGTAGAAGCCCGAGCCCGGCCGGTAGAGCGTGTTCGCGTAGCCGAGGCTCCCGCCCCCGACCCCGCACCC
>DATHAN010000196.1:0-3112 GCA_035296645.1 Thermoleophilaceae bacterium | reverse complement strand
TCGAGCGCGAGCACGGGGACCATGTTGTAGACGGCGAACAGGTTCTGGCTGTCCATCACGTAGTTGAACAGCGAGCCGTCGTTGAGGTCGTAGCCGACCATGACCCACCCGCGGGCGTTGAGCGCCTGGACGCGGATTGCGCTCTGCCAGCTCTCGAGGCCCATCTCCTGCTCCATGAGCTCGGCGAAGCGGCCGCTCGGCTCCCCGCCGTCGCCCCCGAGGTGGCCGAAGTAGAGGTCGTGGTTCTTCATGCCGAGGAGCGCGAACGTGTAGTCGACCGACAGCCCGCGCGTATAGGAGTAGACCTGGTTCCCCTGCGCCTCCCTCCAGTCGACGTCGTTGAGGGCCTTGCGGCACTCGTTGACCTTGTTGACGTAGTTCTCGTACAGCTTGTAGTGGTCTTCCATCGTCTGCTCGGAGATTCCGTCGAGCTCCTTCTCGAAAGCCCGGAACTGCTGCGGCTGCACCTCCTGCCAGGGCATGGCGTCGCTCCTTCGTCGCGGTCGTCTTGACTGCCGGGTTCCTTCCCGAGCACCCCTCCCTCAAACACCCGGGCCCGACGTCGCTCGCCTCGCTCGCTCGTCGCGGCGCGTTCGATCGCGCGGCTAGTCTGGCCGTGATGCGGACCCTTCCCTTCGCCGGACGGCGGCTGCACCTGATCGGCGTCGGCGGGACCGGGATGAGCGGTCTGGCGCTCGTCGCGCGCGCGCTCGGCGCCGAGGTGACGGGCTCCGATCGCGCCGAGTCGTCCTACACCGAGCGCCTGCGCGCCGCGGGGATCGTCCCGACCATCGGGCACGCGTCCGCCAACGTCCCGTCGGGCGCCGAGGTCGTGGTCTCGACGGCGATCGCCGAGGACAATATCGAGCTCGCCGCCGCGCGGGCCGGCGGCAGCCGGGTCATGCACCGCTCCGACCTGCTGGCCGAGATCGCGGCGCTCGGGCGAGCGATCGCGATCACGGGCACCCACGGGAAGACCACGACCGCGGCCATGGCCGCGCACGCGCTCGTCGAGGCCGGCCGCGATCCCGCCTACCTGATCGGCGGCGTGCTTCGCTCGACGGGAACGAACGCCGCCTGGGGCGAGGGCGGCTGGATCGTGGTCGAGGCCGACGAGTCGGACCGCTCGTTCCTCAAACTCTCGCCCGAGGTTGCGGTGGTGACCAACGTCGAGCTCGACCACCACGCCACGTACGCCTCGGTCGACGAGCTCGAGCGGGCGATGGCCGACTTCGCCGCGTCCGCGCCGGTCCTGGTCGCCGGCGAGGACGTTCCCGGCCGGATCGCGGGGGCGGGCAAGCGCACCGTGCGCTACGGCCGCCGCGCCGGCGACCTCACGGCGCACGAACTCGCCCTGCGCCCGCTCGGCGCTCGTTTCCGCGTCGACGACGTCCTCGTCGAGCTGACGGTGCCCGGCCGCCACAACGTGCTGAACGCGCTCGCGGCGATCGCGGCGTGCCGCGAGGCGGGTCTACCGGTCGCCGAGGCCGCCACGGGGCTCGCGAGCTACGCGGGCGCCGGGCGGCGCTTCGAGCCGCGGGGGCGCACGACGGGCGGCGCGGAGGTCTACGACGACTACGCGCACCACCCGACCGAGGTCCGGGCCACGCTCGAGGCGGCACGGGCGCTCGGCGCCGAGCGGGTCGTCGCCTGCTTCCAGCCCCATCTTTTCTCGCGCACGCGCCACCTCGCGCGCGACTTCGGGTCGGCGCTCGCGGTAGCCGACGTGGTCGTGGTGCTCGAGGTCTATCCCGCGCGCGAGCGCGCCGAGGACTTCCCGGAGGTGTCGGGACGGCTCGTGGCCGCCGCGGCCGCCGACGCGGCCGGAGGACGCCGGGTGTTCTGGGCCCCGTCGATGGCCGACGCCGAGGGGCTCCTGCGGCGCGAGCTTCGGCCCGGCGACGCGCTGCTGACGCTCGGAGCGGGCAACGTCGACGCGCTGGCGGACGCGCTCGTCGGCGACCCGGCGCCCGAGCCCGCGATGGCGTGAGCCCGCCCGCTCCTCCGCCGGGCGTCGAGCGCGACTTCCCGCTCGAGCGCCTCACCACGGTCCGCACCGGCGGGCCCGCCGACTTCTTCGCGCGCCCACGCGACGACCGCGCGCTCGAGACCCTGCTCGCGTGGGCGGCGGAGGCGGGCATCGAAGTAGGAGTGGTGGGATCGGGGTCGAACCTGCTCGTTGCCGATGCGGGGTTCCGGGGACTGGTGCTGAAGCTCGAGGGCCAGCTGGCCGCGATCGAGCGGGAGGGAGAGCGGCTGCGCTGCGGAGGCGGCGCACGCCTGCCGCAGGCCTCGGCGCGCGCCGCGCGCGAGGGGCTGACCGGGCTCGAGTTCGGCGTCAACATCCCGGGCACGGTCGGCGGGGCGGTCAGGATGAACGCCAACGCCTACGGCGGCGACCTCTCGCGCGTGCTCGAGTGGGCGGAGATCGTCTCGCGCGCCGGCCGCGAGCGGCGCACCCCGGCCGAGCTCGGCTTCGCCTACCGCCGCTCGGGCCTGCAAGCGGGCGAGGTCGTCGCTCGCGCATCCTTCCGGCTCGCGCCGGCCGAGCCCGGGGCGGTGAAGGCCACCCTCGCCGACATGCGTGCGCGCCGGCGGGCCGCCCAGCCGTCGGGCATCAAGACCTTCGGCTCGACGTTCAAGAACCCCGACGACCCGCGCGCCGAGGATCGGACGGCCGGCGTCCTGCTCGACGCCGCCGGCTGTCGCGGGCTCGAGGTCGCCGGCGCCCGCTTCTCGGACAAGCATGCCAACTTCGTCGAGAACACCGGCGCGGCCACGACCGCGGCGGTCATCGGGCTGATGGCCGAGGGACGGCGGCGCGTGCGCGAGCGCTTCGGCGTCGAGCTCGAGGCGGAGGTGCAGCTGCTCGGCGACATCGACGCGAGCGAGCTGCGCGGGTGACCGCGGCACCGCGACCACGGCCGCGACGCCGACCGCTCCGGCGCCGGCGTCCGAGGCGCGCGGCGGTGCGGATCGCTCGCGCGCGAACGCGCGTCCCTCCGCGCGCGCGTCGGCGCGTGTTCGTGGCCGCCCTCGTGGCGACGATCGTCGCCGGCGCCTACCTCGGCGTGATCCGCAACCTGCCGCTGTTCCGGGTCGAGGCGGTCAC